>JBBQLH010000018.1:0-52199 GCA_038327685.1 Solirubrobacterales bacterium | reverse complement strand
GTGCTCACCCACGCGGTGATCGACGCGCTGCTGGGCGCGGGCGGGCTGGGCGACATCGGCCAGCACTTCCCCGACACCGAGGAGCTCTGGCGGGGCGCGGACTCGATGGAGCTGCTGCGCACCGTGGTCGCCCAGCTCGCCGAGGCCGGCTGGCGCGTGGAGCACGTCGACGCGACGGTGATGCTCGAGCGCCCGAAGCTCGCCGACCGCCGCGACGCCATCCGCGAGTCGCTGGCCAGCGTGCTCGGCAGCGTCAACGTGAAGTTCACGACCGGGGAGCGGATGGGCTTCGTGGGGCGCGAGGAGGGCGCGGCGGCGCTCGCCATCGCGACCCTCGAGGCGACTTAGGCCGCGCCCATGCGCGACCGGCGCCGCTCGGCGGCCGCGGCGCGCAGCTGTTCGTGCTCGACCTGGCGCTTGAGCTGCTGCAGCGAGCGCCGCAGGTGCCCGCGCACCGAGGGGGCGGCGACGTGCTCCGCGAGCCAGCCGGAGATCCCGGAGCCGGCGACGCCGTAGGAGAGCCGCAGCGTCGTCACCGTGGTGCGCCCGTCGCCGGCCGAGCGCAGCCGCCAGCGGCCGCGCTGGTCGACGCCGGTGATCGACGTCCAGGCGAGGTCGGCGTCCCGCACGAACTCGACGATCTCGATCAGACCGCCGACCTCCGCTGAGCCGACGCGCAACAGCATCCGGTAGCGCGCCCCGAGGCCGCTGCGCTTCGTGCCGACGACCTCCCAGCGCGTGATGCCCGACATCAAGTCCAGGTAGCGCGAGGGGTCGGAGACGTACTCCCACACGAGCGCGGGCGACGCGGAGATCTCGAGGCTCGACTCGACCCTCATCCGAGCACCGGGAAGCGGCGCTCGGCGGCGAGCGCGTCGAGGGTCTCCTGCATCAGGCGCACGAGGTGGTCGTAGACCTCGTCGAGCTCGGGATCGGCGCCGAACTCGCGCCGCAGGTCGATGGCCGGGAGCGCCTCGATCGTGATCTTGGCCGGCAGCGGGAGGTGGCCGAGCATGTCGCCGACGTTGAGCCCCCACGGGATGCCGATCGAGATCGGCAGCACCTTGAGGCGGAACGCACGGTCGAGCCCGAGCAGCTTCGCCAGGCGCTCGCCGCGCGAGAGGAACAGCGCCGTCTCCTGCCCGCCGATCGAGACGACCGGGACGATCGGCACGCCCTCCTCGAGGGCGAGCCGCAGGAAGCCCTGGCGGCCTCCGAAGTCGACGCGGCGGCCCTCCCAGCTCGGGCGGTGGACCTCGTAGTCGCCGCCGGGGTACACGAGCACGGCTGCGCCCGCCTGAAGGGCCTTGCGGGCGTTGTCCTGGGATGCGGCCACCGTCCCGTACTTGCGCAGGAACGACAGCCCGGGCATCGAGAGGACGAGGTTGTGGGCGAGCTGGTGGAAGACGCGCTCGACCCCGAAGTAGGTCGAGAACGCGAGGGTGAAGACGCCCGTGTCCGGGGTCAGGTTGCCGCCGGAGTGGTTGCCGACCAGCAGGACCGGACCCTCCTCGGGGACGTTGCCGAGCCCGCGCACCTCCGCCCGGAAGTACAGCGAGGCGAGCAGCCACAGGCGCGGAAGGCTCTCCCGGATGTAGTCGGGGTCGCGCTCGTCGAGGTCGGCGGCGGGGACGCGCGACTTGACGAGCTCCGCGACGCCCGCGACGAGGTCGGCGGTGGCTGCCATGGGCCGCATGAGTTTACGACGGGTATGAGCCCGGGAGATGTCGCTCGGCGTGCTCTCCCTCGTGCTCGCGGCTGCCTTCGCGCACGCGGGCTGGAACTTCCTGGCCAAGGGGGCGGGGGGCGGCGCCACGTTCGTCTGGCTGTCCGCCGGCGCCGGGACACTGATCTACCTGCCGGTGGTCGCGATCGCCCTGGCGACCACCTCGGGTCAGCTGGGCTCGGAGGCGCTGGGGCTGATGGCGGGCAGCGGCGTGCTGCACGCGTTGTACTTCGTCCTGCTTCAGCGCGGATACGCGGCCGGGGACCTCTCGCTCGTCTACCCGCTCGCGCGCGGCACCGGCCCGCTGCTCTCGGGAGCAGCCGCGATCGTCTTCCTGGGCGAGCGGCCGAGCGCGCTCGCGCTCGCCGGGTCGCTGATCATCGTCGGCGCGGTCTTCTCGCTCGTCGGCCGGAGCGGCTCGCGCGAGGCGATCGTGTTCGCGCTGCTGACCGGCGCGACGATCGCGAGCTACACGCTGTGGGACAAGCACGCGGTGGGTCCGACCCACCTGACGCCGGTCGTCTACAACTCGGGCACGCAGCTGGTCGTCGTGCTGATCCTCACCCCATGGGTGCTGCGGGGAGGCCGCGTGCGCGCGGCGTGGTCGGGGTCGGGCCGCCGCGCGATCGGCGTCGGTGTGCTGAGCCCGCTCGCCTACGTGCTCGTGCTCTACGCGCTCGCGCGGGCGCCCGTGAGCGTGGTCGCGCCGGCGCGCGAGACGAGCATCCTCGTCGGCACCCTGCTCGGCACGACCGTCCTGGCCGAGGGCGACACGCGCCGCCGGATGCTCGCTGCCGGCGCGATCCTGCTCGGCATCACCGCGCTCGCGCTCGGCTAGGCCGCGGCGCGCTCGACGGGCGCGGCGCCGAGCGCGTCGATGCGGGCGAAGAAGCGCGCGAGGAGGCCGTTCGTGCGCTCCGGGCGCTCGATCTGGGGCACGTGGCCGCAGCCGTCGAGCACGATCTGCTCGGCATTCGGAGCCAGCGCTCGACGTGGCGCCCGAAGCCCGGCGGGATCAGCTTGTCGTGGGAGCCCCACACGAACAGGGCCGGCGGCTCGAGCGTGGACATGCGGGGGAAGAAGCCGTCGCGGCCGAACGGCTGGTCGAGGTAGATCGAGCGCGCGCTGGCCAGGAACGCGAGCCGCGCGCCCGCCGAGCGATAGATGCGCTCGAACTCGTCGATCGCGATGTCGGCGACGCTCGGGTCGACGAGGTCGCGGTCGGCGAACATCGACCAGAACTGCTTCTCGATCCGCCCGCGCCCGAGCGAATGGGGCAGCAGGCCGAACTCGGGGCGCAAGGCCCGCACGAGCGGCTGGTAGCCGCGGCGCACGAACGCCAGCGCGGGGCAGAGCAGGCCGAGGCCGCCGACCCGGGAGGGCTCGCGCAGGCCGACCTCGATCGCGACCCGGCCCCCCATCGAGTTGCCGACCAGGTGCGCGCGCTCGATCTCCAGCGCGTCCATCACGCCGAGCACGGCGCGGGCGAAGAACGGCGCGCCGTAGCGGGCGAGCGCGGGCTTGCTGGAGCCGCCGAAGCCCGGGAGGTCGAGGGCGTGGACGCGATAGCGCCGGCTGAGCGCCGCCGCGGTGTCGAAGAACGACGTCTTGGTCGCCCCGAGGCCGTGCAACAGCACGACGTCGGGGCCCTCGCCCATCGTCAGGGTCGAGATCCGGTTGCCGTACTCGAGCACGACGTCGTGGATGCGCAGCAGGGGCGGCCGGCCGTTGGGCAGGCGGAACATCCCCTCGAACCCGATCGCCAGGTCGAGGTCGCCGCGCGCGTACAGGCGGCGCTGCGAGAACGCCTCGACGCCTGAGAGCTCGCCGCGCCGCAGGGCGAGCCAGGTGTCCGCGTCGGTGCCGATCACGACGTCGGGCGGCGGCCGGTGACGCCGGCGCGCACGCGGGCGCCGTGTGTCGTACAGCGGACCTCCCAGGTGTGACCGATGTCCCCGAGGCGCAGGTGATAGGTCGCGTCGAAGCCGGCCTGGGCGCCCAGATAGCGCCCCGGCAGGCTGCGGAACGCCGCTTGCACCTCTTCGATGCCGGCCACGGCGGCGCAAGTTATAGGGCGCACAAGTCGGCACTGGCTAAGGTCCCGCACCGTGCGGACGATTTCCCTGCACGACTCACGTTCCGGCCAGGTCGTGACGCTCGAGCCGCGCGACCCCGGTCGCGTCGGCATCTACGCCTGCGGGCCGACGGTCTACTCGCGCATCCACGTCGGCAACGCCCGGCCCTACGTCGTCTTCTCGCTGCTCAAGCGCTTCCTCGAGCACGAGGGCCTCGAAGCCACGCTGGTGGCCAACATCACCGACATCAACGACAAGATCTACGCTGCGGCGCGCGATGCGGGGGTGGCCTCGGAGGCGCTGGCCGCCGAGATGACCGAGCATTACAGGGCCGACACCGAGCGCCTGGGCCTCGGCCGGCCCGACCACGAGCCGCTCGCGTCCGAGTACGTCGAGCCGATCGTGGCACTGATCGCCGACCTGGTCGAGGGCGGCCACGCCTACGCGGTCGACGGCGACGTCTACTTCCGCGTGCGGTCGCTGCCGGAGTACGGCGAGCTCTCGCACCGCGCGATCGACGAGATGGACCAGGGGGAGGGCGTCGAGGGCGCCGCGCGCAAGGAGGACTCGCTCGACTTCGCGCTCTGGAAGGGGGAGAAGGAGGACGAGGACAAGGCCTGGCCCTCGCCCTGGGGGATGGGGCGCCCCGGCTGGCACATCGAGTGCTCCGCGATGGCGGAGGCGCTGCTCGGGGTCGAGCTCGACATCCACGGCGGCGGCAGCGACCTGCTGTTCCCCCACCACGAGAACGAGGCGGCGCAGACGCTCGCCGCCCGCGGGCGCCCGCTCGCCCACCTCTGGATGCACAACGGGATGCTGCAGCTCGGCGACGACAAGATGGCCAAGTCGGTCGGCAACATCCGCGGGCTCGGCGCCGTGCTCGACGAGGTCGGGCGCGACACCCTGCTGATGTACTTCGTGGCCGGCCACTACCGGCAGCCGATCGCCTACTCGCGCGAGCGCCTGGACGCCGCTGCGGCTGCGGTCGAGCGGGTGCGGGAGGCGGGGCGGCGGGTGGTCGAGGGCGACTCCCCGGAGGACCTGGCGCCGCTGCGCGATGCCTTCTTCGACGCGCTGGCCGACGACTTCAACACCGCGCGTGCGCTGGCGAGCCTGTTCGACTGGATCCGGGAGGCCAACCGGCGCGAGACGCCGGTCGGCGGCGCGCACCTGCGCGAGATGCTCGCGGTGCTGGGGCTCGACAACCTGCTCGAGGTCGACATCGCTCCCGCGGAAGTCGTCTATCTCGGGCTACGACGTGCAGACGCGCGCGACGCCCGCGATTTCGCCGAGGCGGATCGGCTTCGTGATGAGATCCGCGAGCGGGGGTGGGAGGTCCGTGATGGACCAAACGGTCCTGAATACGCGCCCGTGAAGTGATCGTCTACGGCCAGAACCCGGTCCGCGAGGCGCTCCGCGGCCCGCGGGAGGTGCGGAGGATCTGGGCGGCCAGGGGCGGCTGGAGCGGCGCGTCGGTGACGCACGCGACGCCGGAGGAGATCGCCGCGCGCTGCGGCTCGGACGCCCACCAGGGCGTCTGCGCGGACGTCGAGGACTACCGCTACGCCGACGCCGCCGAGCTGCTCGCGCGCCCCGAGCCGTTCCTGGTGACGCTCGACGAGGTGACCGATCCGCAGAACCTCGGCGCGGTCTGCCGGACCGCGGAGGTCGCGGGCGCCACGGGGGTGATCCTGCCCGAGCGGCGCTCGGCGGAGGTGACGCCGGCGGTCTGCAAGGCGTCCGCGGGCGCGGTCGAGCACCTGGCGATCGCCCGGGTGCGCAACCTTGCGGACTTCCTCGCCCAGGCCAAGGCCGCGGAGTGCTGGTGCTACGGCGCGGCGGCGGGCGCGAAGACCCCCTACCGGGCGCCCGACTACCGCGGCGGGGTCGTGCTCGTGCTCGGCGCCGAGGGCAAAGGCCTCAGGCCGAGGGTGAGGGATGCCTGCGACGACGTGGTCGCGCTGCCGATGCGGGGGCGCATCGACTCGCTCAATGTCAGCGCCGCCGCGGCCGTCCTTATGTACGAGATATTGCAGCAACGGCTTGACACCTCCACATAAGCGTGTCAATGTCCTGCCAATCATCACGCTGAAGTCGAGGGTTACTCCCCCGATTGAAGCTCATAGGCGCCAGGGGAGGAGTGCGCCACGGCAATTCGGCCTCGGAAGGGCCGGAGAGGGGTGTGTTCGTGGCTCGTATCTCCCAGAGGGCTCAGGCTCAAGTTCATGTTGAGGATGGATTCCTCATCGCCATGGCCAAGCAGGGCAACGCCGACGCCTATGACCGTCTCGTGCGGCGCTACTACTCGTTCGTGCGCCTCAAGGCATCGTCGTACTTCCTGATCGGCGGCGACTCCGACGACCTGATCCAGGAGGGCCTCGTCGGGCTCTACAAGGCGATCCGCGACTTCCGCTCGGACCGTGAGTCCTCGTTCCGCAACTTCGCGGAGCTCTGCATCACGCGCCAGATCATCACGGCGGTCAAGACGGCGACGCGCAACAAGCACACGCCGCTCAACGGTTATGTCTCATTCTCGGCCACGCCGGCGGGCGCGAGCGAGTCCGAGCCGACGCTGGACGAGGTGCTGCCCGGCTCGACCACGTGGGACCCGGTCAACCAGGTCATCTCCTCCGAGGAGCTGCGCTCGCTCGTCGCCTGCCTCTCGACCGTGCTCTCCGAGCTCGAGTCGCGCGTGCTGTCGCTCTACCTCGACGGGCACTCCTACACGGGCATCGGCGAGCAGCTCGACTGCGACTGCAAGACGGTCGACAACGCGCTGCAGCGCGTCAAACGCAAGGTCGGCGCCCACCTCGACTCGCGCGCGGTGCTCCAGTAGACGCGGTCGCCCCCGTGCTCTAATTCAGCCTGTGTCGACCTGGGAGATCGTCGTCCTGGTCCTTGTGGCCCTGCTCGTCCTGCTCGCCGCGGGCGGCGCCCTCGCGCGCCGCCGCCAGCTCGCCGGCAGCCAGGGCCGGTTCGACGCGAGCCTGCTCCAGGTCAACCGCGACCTCGCCGCGGCGCACGCCGAGGACAACGGCTGGGAGCGCTCGAGCCTCGAAGACGCCGCGCGCCAGGCCTACGCCGCGGAGCGCGGCGGCGCCGACCCCGGCGCGCTCGAGCTGATGCAGGTCATCGACCGGCCCGGCACCGACGACGACCACGCCGTCTTCCGCGCGGGCCCGGACGGCCGCGAGCGCCTCACCCTCGGCCGCCGCGACGGCCAGTGGGTGCTCGAGGCGCTCGAGTAGCTCCTACGCCACCCGCGGCGTCCGGTGGTCGGCCGCCTCGCAGATCGCGACGATCTCGTCGAGGTCGTCGGTGACGTGCAGGCGCTCGACGTCGTGCGGGTCGATCTTGCCCCCCTCGAGCACGGGGCCGCTCAGCCAGTCGACGAGGCCCTGCCAGTAGGGGGAACCCACGAGCAGGATCGGGAAGTGGCGGATCTTGCCGGTCTGGCGCAGCGTCGCCGCCTCGAACAGCTCGTCGAGCGTGCCGAAGCCGCCGGGGAAGACCACGAACGCGCTCGCGTAGCGGACGAACATGACCTTGCGCGTGAAGAAGTAGTGGAAGGTCAGCCCGAGGTCGACCCACTCGTTGTGGGCCTGCTCGTGCGGCAGCTCGATGTCGAGGCCGATCGACGGAACATCCGCGTCGCGGGCGCCGCGGTTGGCCGCCTCCATGGCGCCGGGCCCCGCGCCGGTGATGATCGCGAAGCCCGCCTCGCCCAGCCGCCGCGCGGCCTCGCGCGCCCATTCGTACTCCCAGTGGTCCCGCGGCGTGCGCGCCGAGCCGAAGATCGAGACCGCCTTGCCGACGTGGGCGAGGGCGGAGAAGCCCATGGCCAGCTCCTCGTCGACGCGCTCGATCCGCATCGCGTCGTCGAGGTAGGTCTCGACGTCGAGCGACTCGGCCTCGAGCAGCTCCTCGTCGAGCGACTCGGCGCGCCGGGGGTCGTGGTCTGACTGGGGGCCCACCTCAACAGGGTAGGGGCGGCTCGCGCGGCGCCGTCGGCCGCAGGCGCTGCCAGGCGAAGGCTCCGAGCAGCAGGAGCACGCCGAGCGCGACGAACGAGGCGACGCGGTACATCGAGTCCAGCGAGGCGAGGTCGTAGAGCCCGACCTTGCCGAGCGTGACCGTGAGCAGCGCGAGCGCCCCGAGCCGGAGCTCGCGACGGTCGCGCAGCAGGCCCGCGACGAGCGCCCCGACGCCGACGAGCGCCCACAGGCCGCTCAGCAGCGCCTGGCCCTGCTGGCGGACGCCGAGCTTGCCCAGCGCGACGCCGCCGGTCGCCGGCTGGAACACGGTGATGATCTCGACCGAGGCGAGGTAGAGCGCCGCCACGGCCGCCAGACCCTGGAGCGCGAGACGGGGCACTCCGGGGACGCGCGAGACCACGAGCGCCGCAGCAGCGACGGCCAGCAGCGCCAGCGCGCCGACCGGGTCCGCGACGCCGGACACCAGCGCGTCCAGGGGCGCGAGGACCACGACGGCGTGCAGGGCGGCGCAGCCGAGGAGGACGAGGGCGCCGGCGCGGGCGTCCGCATCGCGATGGCGCCGTGCGAGCTCGGCCAGACCTGCGGCCTGGGCGGCCCACGCGAGCGTGAGCGCCGGCCCGTCGAGCATCACTGCGGCGAGGTAGGCGACGACGGCGATCCCGGCGCCGTCGAGCAGCACGCGCGCGGGCCCCGCGCTACGGGCGAGCCGTGCCGAGACGAAGCATCCCGCCGCCACGAGAGCGAGTGCGGCAACCGCGCCGAGACTGTGGCCTGCGCCGCCGACCGGGGCCTCGTAGATCAGCGCGTGCGCGAGGGACAGCCCGAGGTGCGCTCCCAGGCCGGTGAGCGCGAACTCGCCGTCGAGGCGATTCGTGGCCGCGCGGGCGAGGGCGGCCATCGCGACGCCGCTCACCACCCAGCCGGCCACGAGCGGGAGGCCGCCGACCGCGGAGGCGAACGCGACATCCGCGAGGACGATGCCGAGCGCGGCCGCCGCCAGGACGAGCTCATGCGAGACACGGGCGAGCCGCCGGCCCGCCACGGCGACGGCGAGGTGCACGACCGCGAGGCCGGCGAGCCAGAGGTGCCCGGCGGTGTCACCCGCGGCCTCCGACAGCGCGCTCCAGCCCGCCCACGCGAGGACGAGCGCGTTGAGGACGAGCAGGACGTGCGAGGCGACGCTCAGGCTGGCGCTGCGGGTGCGAAGCTCGAACCCGACGGCCGCGCCGACCGCGAGCACGCCGAAGCCGAGCAGCACGACCAGCGCCGCCGCCGCGCCGGGCTGCTCGAAGCGGATCCAGGCGACCCATTGGAGCGTGGCGATGCCGAAGGTCGCGAACGCCAGCCAGGTCCAGCGCTGCCAGACGAGGACGCCGACGGCCGAGGCGGTGGCCGCGAACAGGAAGCCGACGAGGACGACCGACGGATGGGCGCCGACGAGCGCGGGCGCGAGCACGGCGCCGAGGATCCCGAGCGCGGCGATGCCGGGCGCCTCCCAGCGGACGGCGAGGTAGGTGGCGGTCGCCCCGACGGCGAACGCGATGACGAGCCCGGCGAGCGCCGGGATCAGCTCGTAGACCTGCGCGGCGACGATCACGCTCGCGAACAGGCCCGCTATCCCGGTTGCCGTGGCGGCGAGGGCGCTGTCGGTGCGGCCGCGGCGCTCATAGGTGCACATGCCGAGCGCGAGCAGGGCGAACGAGGTCGCGGCGGCGAGCGCGGTCCGTGCCTCTTCCCCGATCCAGCCGCGCGAGACGGCGATCACGAGCAGGAAGAGCAGCCCCGCGAACAGCGTCAGCCCGCCGGCCCAGGCGAGCACGCGCCCGCCGAGCAGGTCTTCGAGGCTCGCCCCGGCGGGCGGGTCGCGGCGCTCGGAAGCGCTCGGGGCAGGGCGAGGTGGGACGGGAGCGACGGGCGGGGCGAACGAGCGGGCGGGGGGCGCGGCCGCGCGGTCAGCGGCGCGCGGTGCGGGCTCCACCGGAGCCGCCTCGAGGCCTCGGCCGCCCTCGAGCGCCGCCAGGCGAGCCTCGATGCTGCGCGTCCGCTGCTCCAGTCTGTCCACCCGCTCGAACACCGACATTCCGTTGTCTCCTCGCTAGTTGTTGACCGTCGGTCGACAAGGTAGCACAGCTATCGACCGATGGTCAACAGTGATACCCTCGCGGCCATGAGCGAGCCCGCCTACACCCGCCTCGACGTCGAGGAGCGCCGCCGGCGCCTGCTCGAGCTGGGCACCGCGCTGTTCGCCCGCCACGACTACGACGCGCTGTCGATGGCGGCGATCGCCCGCGAGGCGGGGATCTCCAAGGCGCTGCTCTACCACTACTTCCCCAGCAAGCAGGCGTACTTCATGGCGACACTCGAGCAGAAGGCGGAGGAGCTGGCGAGCCGCATCGCCCCCGACCCGGCGCTGGCGCCGGCGGAGCAGCTGGCGACCAGCCTCGACGCGTTCCTGGGCTGGGTGGAGGAGAACGGCGACGCCTACGCCAAGCTCGTGCGCAGCGCGGGCGCCGTGCCGGAGGTGCGCGAGGTGATGGAGGCGGTGCGCGAGGCGACCGCCGAGCTGATCCTCGCCGGGATGGCGGGCCCGCCGACCCCGTCGCGCCGCACTGCGGTGGGGGCGTGGCTGTGGTTCATGGACGGGGCGATCATCGACTGGCTCGAACACCGCGACCTCACGCGCGAGGAACTGAAGACGCTGTTGCTGCGGGCGCTCGAGGGCGCCCTCGGCGAGCCGTTCTAGCCTCAGCGCGCAGTGCCGCCCCTGCTGCAACGGCTCGCCGTCGACATCACGCCCCTGCGCGCCTCGCGCGATCTGCGGCTGCTCGTGCTCGGCAACGTCGTGTCGGGGCCTCGGGACCCAGGCCGCGCTGGTCGCTCTGCCCTACCCAGATCTACGTCGAGACGGGCTCGGCCTTCCTGACCGGTCTCCTGGGCGCGGTCGAACTGGTGCCGCTGGTCGCCACCACATGCGCGGGCGGATGTCATCGACGTTCTCGCTCGTGGTCACGAGCGGCCCGCGCCTCGGCGACGTCGAGGCCGGCGGCGTGGCCCCGCTCGCCGGCGTCCGCTTCTCGGTGGTCTCCGGGGGGATCCCGTGTGTCGCCGGGGCGGCGCTGATCGCGATCGCCGTCCCCGCGCTGCTGCACTACGACGCGGAGGCCGCAGCCGCGTGAGCTAGCCGATCTTCACCATGTCGATGATGAAGCGCAGGCACTCGTTCGGGCCGATCTTCGGCGGCGAGCCCTGCGCCCCGTAAGCCATGTCGGCCGGGATCGTCAGCTGCCGGCGGCCGCCCTTGCGCATGCCCGGGACGCCCTCGTCCCAGCCCGGAATGACCTTGCCCTGGCCGAGCGTGAAGGTGAACGGCTGACCGCGGTCCCAGGACGCGTCGAACTCCACGCTCGTGCTCCACGTCAGCCCGACGTACTGCACGGTGACCTTGTCGCCCTTCTTCGCCGCCGGCCCGTTGCCCTTGACGATGTCCACGCTCTGCAGCGTGTCCGGGGGCAGCTCGTCCGGCACGGTCACGGTCGGCTTCTTCGTCACGTCGGTGTTGTCCGGCGCGGCGGTCGCCTTCGGCTTCGCCGTCGCGGCGGTCTCGCCCTTGCCGCCGCCGCCGCAGCCGGCGAGCGCGAGCGCCGGGACGAGCAGGATGAGAAGCGTGCGATGCGTCACAGCCCGCGGCAGGTAGCGAGGGCGCGCGTACGATCAGCCGCGTGACCGCCGCGACGCTGCCGCCCGGGCTCGGGCGCCTCGCCGCTGACGCTGCTGCCGCCCTTCCGCCGCCGCCTCGGGCCGCTGACGACATGGGCGCGCTTCGTCGACGTGCGCAACCGCGCCGACGAGCTGATCCTCGCCCTGGTCGACGAGCGCCGCCGCGCGGGCGAGGACACCGACGACGTGCGATCCTCTCCGCGGTCGAGGTCGCCTCCGCGCTGGCGGGGCGCGAGGGCGTCGGCCGGCGCTCGATCACGCTCAGCCCGCGCCGAGGCACGCCGATCTCGGTGCGCCCGCGCGTGCGCGAGCCGCAGGTCGCCGTCAGCAGCTGATCGCGCATCGGCGCAAGTTTCACCACGCCGCCGCGTTGCGGGAGACAGCTGTGCGTACTCGGCTCCGGCCAGGGGCTCCGCAGCTGGGTCGTGCTCCCCGACCTGCCTCGGGGGTGCGGCCCGGCTGCGATGATCCTGCCCGTGATGCGGTGGGCTCTTCTCGTTGCCGGTCTGGCGCTCCTCCCGACCGGCTGCGGATCGGGCCGTCACCTGGTGCAGACGCCGCCGCCGCCGAAGCGACAGGCCACGCCGACGCCGCCCCCGGCGCCCAAGCGCAAGCCGGCCGCCGCGCGCGACGTCGCCGTCATCCGTGGCTGGGCCGACGCGCTTCGCCACGGCCGGCTCGAGCGCGCGGTGCGCTACTTCGCGATCCCGAGCGTCGTGTCCAACGGCACCTCGCCGATCCGGCTCACGAGCCGCGATGACGTGCGCTTCTTCAACCGCACGCTGCCGTGCGGGGCGAAGGTCCTGCGGGTCGAGGACACGGGCGCGTACCTGGTCGCGCGGTTCCGGCTGACCGAGCGCCCCGGGCCGGGCCGCTGCGGCGCGGGCGTCGGGGGCGAGGCCAGCACCGCCTTCCTGATCCGCCGCCGCCGGATCGTGCAGTGGCGGCGGGTGGTCGACGAGCCGGCGCCCGATGCGACGCCGGCCGGGCCCCAGACCTGACCGCTAGCCGAAGAAGATGCGGCGGCGGATGCGGATCGCCTCGGTGACGCGGCCGGCCGCCACGAGCGAGGATCCCTTGTAGCTGTAGCGGAGCCGGTAGACGCCGGTCTTGCGCACCTTGAAGCGCTTGGTGAAGCGGCCCTTGGAGTTGATCTTCGCTTTGCCGAGGCGATGGAACTTGCCCTTCTTGCGACCCTTGGCGAGCGAGACCGTGACCTTGCCGCGGGCGGCGAGCT
Source organism: Solirubrobacterales bacterium (assembly GCA_038327685.1). Lineage (GTDB taxonomy): Bacteria > Actinomycetota > Thermoleophilia > Solirubrobacterales > Solirubrobacteraceae > DASQFQ01. The sequence continues at coordinate 39,449 of JBBQLH010000018.1, read as the reverse complement.
CGCGGATCTGGCCGCGCACCTTGTAGCTCGGCCCGCGGGCGTCGGGGAACGAGGTGCGCTCGAGGTCGAACGGCGCGACGGCGTTGACGAACGCCGGCGCGCTCCACGCGGTGAAGAACAGGCCCTTCTGGGCGCGGGCGACGATCACCCAGCGGCCGGGCTTGTCGAAGCGGAAGTCCGCAAGCCCCGTGTTGCGGTCGACGAACGTGTCGGCTGAAGGACCGGAGATCGCCCCGTCAGGGCCGATCACGCCGCCGCGGGCGTAGCGGACCTCGTAGGTCGACGCGCCCGGGTTGAGCGTGACGGGGAGCTGGCGGACGTTCGTGACGAACGAGTTCGCGGCGCGCGTGAGCAGGCGGACGGGAGGGGCGGTGACCGCGGTGCCGGCGTTGATGGTGAACTGGAAGCGCTGCTCGCGAGAAGGCGTGCGCACACACGAGTCGTCCGTGGACGGGAAGTAGCGCAGCAGCACGGTGTAGGTGCCGTTGCCGCGGTAGTCGACGAAGTTCGTCCACGTTGAGCCGAACTGGGTGTCGCGGCAGGGGCTGGCGTCCGAGGCGGCCGTGCCGGCCGCGTCGAACACCTGAGTCGTGTAGTTCGCCGTGTCGGTCCGGGGAACGCTGACGTTGACGTCGGGAGCCATCTGGCGGAGGGGGAGGGGGGCGGCGGCGTTGAGCGGCGCTGGATTGCCGTCGTCGCCGGTGACGGTGACGGTCGGCGCCGCGAGGGCGCTCGCGGGCAGCAACGCGAAGAGGAGGGCCGCGAGGGGAAGGATCTGGCGGTATGACATGCGATGTAGCGAAGCACAGGCACGGGCGACCCGAAAGGCCCACGGCGGGAGTTGAGTCGGAGTGCCCAGGCCGAGGCCGCGCGAACGTCCGGACGCTTACGCAGCGTCGGCGGACCGGCGCGCGAGCTCCGCGCGGACGATGCGGGTCATCATCGCGGCGTAGGCGGGGAAGTACTCGTCGGCCGCGCGCTGGGAGGTGTCGGCGACGTAGGCGTGCGAGTTGATACCGACCGGAAGCGCTGCGGCATCGTGCCCGCTCTCGCGCGCGACGTCGCGGTAGAGGTCGACGAGCGGCATCGAAGCGCTCCGGCGCGCCGCCGATGATCGCGACCGCGAGCGGCAGGCCGAGCCGAGCCGCGCGCACGATCGACGGCGGCGCGCCACCGACCGCGATCCAGACCGGCAACCGCTCCTGAACCGGCCGCGGATACACGCCGAGCCCGTCGATCGCGGCGAAGTCCTGGAACACGCGCACCGGGTCGTCCGAGCTCAGCACGGTCACCGCGCTCGAGAGCCGGATCCGCTGCGTCCTCGCCGCCCCGGCCGCGAGCACGACCGCGGGTGAGGACACCGCGAAGTCCGGCCGATGATGCTCCCCGTCACCGAACACGTCGAGCCCGACCTGGTCGGCGAGCTCGATCTCCCTCCACCACCTCACGCAGGCGCCGCCCGGCGTCGGCCCGACCCGTTTCCGGGTCGGGGTTCAGCTCGGCGAAGGTGTAGAGCCCGAGTTCCATCTCAGCGCCCGCCCTCGGATTCGAACCGAGATCCCCTTCATTACAAGTGAAGTGCTCGACCGGTTGAGCTAAGCGGGCAGCTCGTGGTCGGCGGCCCACCGGATCCCCTTCAGCTGGTTGTCGGCCGGCGCGTCGACACGCAGGCTCGCCGCCTTGAAGACCCCGGAGTCGCCGACGGCGACAGCATAGATGCGGTCCGTCTCCGGGCAGTGGACGACGGAGACGTCCGCTTCCTCCCGGCTGTATGAACGGACATAGTTGCGCGTGGTGTCCGAGCTCTGTGACAGTCGGCGCCTGAGTCAGTCCTCGCCGGCCTCGTCCTCGAAGAGCAGGAAGCCGGCCGCCTCGAGGACGGCGCGGTCGCGGAGGCGCCGCAGTCGCTCGACGACGCTCTCGTCGGGCACCCAGGCCACGACGTTGCCGTGGTCGGGCAGCGGCTTCAGGCCGTGCGGCTCGGGGTCCTCGAGGGCGACACGGAGCCAGGCGAGGTCGTCGGTCACGCGGCGGGGGCGGTCCGCAGTGGCGTGATCCCACGGGTCCTCGCGGTGGCGGCGCTCCGGCACGCCGGTTGGGCGGACCAAGGCGACGGAGAGTGCCTCGCGCCAGTTGGGGCTGACGTGAATCAACTCCAACATTCAAAAAACCCTACCTACGCATCGACACCGAGTAAACCGGCGTTCGCGGGCTACTCGTGAAGCCGCTCGGGCGCCCGCCCGGCGCGGATCTCCTGCGCCCACCACGCCACGGTGTCGGCGAGCGTCCGCTCGAGCGGGATCTGCGGCTCCCAGCCAGTGGCGGCGTGCAGGCGCGCGTAGGAGCCGCGGACCTCCATCACCTCGTTGGCGCGGCGCAGCGACGGGTCGACGACGTGGTCGACCTCGACCCCGGCGGCGTGTCCGAGCGTGGCGACGAGCTCGGCGGCGGAGGCGGTCCGGCCCGAGCAGACGTTGTAGGCGCCGGGCTCGGCCGCGTCGGCGAGCGCCCGGTAGGCGCGCGTGACGTCGCGGACGTCGGTGTAGTCGCGGCGCGCGTCCGGATTGCCGGTGACGACGCGGACCGGGTCCTGGCCGGCGACGAGCCCGGCGGCGATCTGGCGCGCGAAGGAGGCGATCGCGTAGATCGGCTCCTGGCGCGGGCCGGCGTGATTGAAGGCGCGCGCGCGGAGGACCCGCAGACCGTGGGCGTCGGCGAAGAAGCCCGCCAGCAGATCGGCGCTCGCCTTCGACACCGCGTAGGGGTTCTGCGGCCGCAGCGCGGCGGACTCGTCGACCGGCAGCTGCGCGGGCGGCCCGTAGACCTCGGAGCTGGCCGCCACCACGACCGCCGCGTCGGGCGCCGCCTCGCGCACGGCGTCGAGCAGGTGGAACGTCATCGCGACGTTCTCGCGCAGGAAGGCCTCGGGCTCGCGCCACGACTCGCCGACGTGCGCCCGCGCCGCGAGGTGGTGGACGACGTCGGGCGCCGCCTCGCGCACCGCCTCGCGCACCGCGGCCGCGTCGAGCAGGTCGACCCCGAGCCCGCTCGAGCGCGACAGGTCCACCACGTCATCGCCCGCGTCCGCGCACGCGCGCGCGAGGTGACCGCCGGCGAACCCGGAGGCGCCGGTGATCAGGATGCGGCGACTCACCCCGGGCACCCCGGGAGGCAGGTCGGCGGCGCTCAGACCGGCTCGACGGTGACGAGGTGCTCGGCCGAGCCGTGGCCGTTGGAGGCGACGTCGGCGTCGTCGATCGGCACCGGGCTGTCGGCCGGCGGGTTCAGCCGCCGCTCGAGCTCGCCCATCACGAAGCCGAACAGCGCATGGCGCCAGGTCGCCTGCGCAAGCGCGCGGGGGTCGCCCCACAGCTTCGGGAAGTCGCCGGCGGCGGGATGCAGGCGCTCGATCAGCAGCGTCGCCGGCCAGGTCGCGAAGTTCTCGACGAGCCCGACGATCGGGCCGCGGATGGCGCGCGGGCCGGGGAGGCTCGGCGCGACGTTGGCGTAGAGCGCGCCGAGCAGCGCGCCGTTGCCGACGTGCGCGGCGAGCCCGATCGGCAGCCACGCGGGCTCGCGCGTGAAGAGCTTGCCGAGCAGCTCGACGTCGTCGTAGTCGATGCCGAAGACGCGTTTGTCGAGCGGAGACTGGGCGGCCCACACGGTCGCGCCGGCCGCGCCCGCGAGGGCGCCGCGAAGGGTGCGGGTGCCGTTGAGCGCCATGTGCACCAACTGTAACGAGCCGGCACGGATTGGGTACGGCTGGCATGGAGCACGCCGCTTTGCACGCCCGCGCCCGCGACAAGGGCGCCAACCCGCTCATCTACTGGCTGGTGCGAGCGGTGCTGCAGCCGTTCTTCCACCTCTACTTCCGCCTGTCGCGGATCGGGCGCGAGCACGTCCCCGACGGCCCGGTGATCCTCGCCTCGAACCACCGCTCCTTCCTCGACCCGTTCGTGATCGCCACGATCGCGCGGCGCCCGCTCTACTACGTCGCCAAGGAGGAGCTGTTCGGCAACCGCTTGACCGGGTGGCTGCTCAACCACCTCGGCGCCTTCCCCGTCCGCCGGGGCGAGAGCGACACGGACATGATCGACACCGCGAAGGCGATCCTCGCCCGCGGCGACGCCGTCCTGATCTTCGTCGAGGGCACGCGCATCCGCCCGGGTGCGCTCGGCCGCCCGCGCCGCGGCGTCGGCCGCCTCGCGCTCGAGACCGGCGCGCCGGTCGTGCCCGTCGCCGTCATCGGCACCGAGGCGGTCCGCACGGGCTGGCGCATCCGCCCGCACAAGGTCCGCATCCGCGTCGGGGCCCCGCTGACCTTCCCGAAGGTGCAGGCGCCCTCGCGCGCGCTCGCCTCCGCCGTCACCGACCGCATCTGGCCGTGCGTGATGCTGCAGTGGGAGTGGCTCGGCGGCCTGCCGCCGCTGCGCCGCGCCGCCGTCATCGGCGCCGGCTCCTGGGGGACCGCGGTCGCGACCATGCTCGCCCGCGCGGGGCTCGAAGTCGACCTCGGCTGCCGCACGGCCGACCAGGCCGCCGAGATCGAGCAGTCGCACACCAACGAGGACTACCTCCCCGGAGTCGAGCTGCCGGAGGCGATCAACGTCACGCGCGCCTCCGAGCTCGAGCTCTCGCGCCATGACCTCGTGTGCTTCGCCCTGCCGGCCGCCGCGCTGCCCGCCGCCGTCGCGGCCCACGGCGGCGCGATCCCCCACCGCACGGGCGCGCTCGTGATGTCGAAGGGCCTCGTGCCTCCGCTCGGGATGCTGCCGTCGGCGTTCGTCGCCGAGCGCGTCAACTCGTGGGCCGTCGGCGCGCTCGCCGGGCCCGCGCACGCGGCCGGCGCGATCAGCGACGGCGCCGCGCTCGTCGTCGGCGCGAGCGATCCCGCCTTCGGCCGTCAGGTCACCGACGCGCTGACCGCCGCCGGCTTCGACGCGGGCTACACGCGCGACGTGGTCGGCGTCGAGCTCGCGGGCTGCGCCAAGAACGCCGCCGCGCTGGCCGCGGCCGCGGCCTCGCCCGCCGGGCCCAACGCCTCCGGCGCGGCCGCCGGCAAGGTCTTCGCCGAGGTCGACGCGCTCGCGCGCCACGAGGGCTCCCAGCCCGAGACGTTCGCCGGGCTCGCAGGCGCGGGCGACCTCGTCGCCACCGTGCTCGCCGACGGCTCGCGCAACCGCCGCGCCGGGGAGCTGCTCGCGAGCGGCATGCCGGCCGGCGACATCGACTCCGTGCTCGGGCACACCGCCGAGGCGGTGGCCTGCGTGCCGATGCTCGCCCAGCGCATGCTGGAGGCCGGCGTCGATGCTCCCGCGATGCGCGGGCTGGCGGGGGTGATCGAGGGCGACGTCGCCGCGGCGAGCTGGACCGAGTCGCTGACCGCGCCGCGCCCCGCGCCCAGGCGGCGCCAGAAGGTCCACGCGGCGTAGCCTCCATGCATGGCCCCGGCACCGGACCCACCCTCCCCGGCCAAGGCGAGGCTGGACGCCGAATTCTCAGAGCTCTACAAGGCGCACCTGCGCGACGTCTACTCCTACTCGTACTACCGGGTGGGCAACCACCACGACGCCGAGGACCTGACCGAGCAGACCTTCCTTCAGGCCTACCGGCACTTCGAGCGCGCGCAGCGCGAGTCGCAGGGCCGGCCGTTGCGCCCGTGGCTGATCCGCATCGCCCACAACCTCGCGGCCAACTACTACCGCGACCGCTCGCGCAAGCCGCAGACGCCGATCGACGACGCGAGCACGATCTCGGCGACCCACACGACGGAGGCGCTGGTCGAGGATCGCGACGACCTCAAGCGGATCCTCGAGGAGGTCCAGCACCTGCCCGACGATCGCCGCGAGGCGCTGATCATGCGCTTTGCGCTCGGCATGGACAACCGCGAGATCGCACGCGCGCTCGGCCGCACCGACGGCGCGACCAAGGTGTTGCTGCACCGAGCCATCCGCCAGCTCGAGGAGCTCGTGCAGAAGGCGGAAGGCCCCACGGGTTGAGCAGATGAACGAGCGCGCCTTCGACATCGAGACCATGCTCCGCCAGGCGCTCGCGCCCGTCGATCCGCCCGAGGAGCTGCAGCTGCGGCTCGAGAACACGCTCGGGTCGCTGCTCGATCTGGCCGCCGACGAGCTCGAGGGCTGGGAGCTCTCGACGCTCGGCGACCCCAAGAACTGGGCCCGTCTCGGCCGGCCCGCGGTCGCCGCGGTGGTCGGCTCGGGCGCCGCCGTCGGGCTCGTGATCCTGCGGACGCGGCGCCAGCGCCACCGCCGGCGCGCCCAGTCGGCGAACGTGGGGGAGCTCGCACTGCGCACGCTGCGCGACGGCGGGCGCGAGGCGCGGCGCCTGCTCGACGACCTGCGCTGATCCGATCGCGCCCCGGCGGCGTAGGGACTGAACGCATGCCTGAAACCCGCGACCTGCGCACGCTCGCCGACGAGGATCTGATGCAGCTGCTGCGCCGGGGCGATCCGCGTGCGTTCGAGGCCGTCTATGAGCGTCACTCGAGCGCGGCGTTCTCGCTCGCCTACCGGATGGTCGGCCGCGGCAACGTCGCCGAGGACGTCGTGCAGGAGGCCTTCCTCTCGATCTGGCGCTCGGGCGCCCGCTACGAGCGCGCCCGCGGCTCCGTGCGCACCTGGGTGCTGGGGATCGTGCACCACCGCGCGATCGACCAGCTCCGGCGCTCCTCCGTCCACTCCAAGCGCCGCGCCAGCGACGAGGGCCTCGAGGAGCGGCTCGAGTCCGGCGAGCGCACGGACCTCGAGGTCGCCCGCCGCGACGAGGCCGAGACGATCCGCTCGGCGATGGAGACGCTCCCGCCCGAGCAGTCGCACGTGATCGAGCTCGCCTACTTCGGCGGCTTCACGCACACCGAGATCGCCGACATCCTCGAGACGCCCGTGGGTACCGTGAAGGGCCGTATGCGCCTGGGGCTCGAGAAGCTGCGCGACCGCCTCCGGCTGCTGGAGATGCTGCCGGGATGAGCGTCGCCAACGACCACGACCGCTGGGCCGATTCGCTCGGTGCCTGGCTGCTGGGCGCGCTGCCCGGGGACGAGGCGGACGGCTTCCGCACCCACCTGGCCGATTGCGCGATCTGCCGCGCCGACGCGGAGTCGCTGCGCGTCGCGGTCGACGCGCTGCCCGCCTCCGCGCCGCCGGCGACCCCGCCGCCGGCGCTCAAGGGGCGCGTGATGGCCGTCGTCGAGCGCGAGGCCGCGCTGCTGCACGCCGCGGGGCCCGAGGCCGACCGGGCGCACGCGCCGCGCCGCCGCCGCCGCCTTCCGCGCCTCGCCGATCTGTCGCTGCGCCCCGCGCTCGCGCTGCCGCTCGTGCTGCTGCTGCTCGTCATCGGCGGGGGCGCGGCGCTGCTGGGCCGCGACGCCTTCGACAGCGGCTCCCGCGTCGTCGTCGCGCGCGTGAACCCGGAGCTCAACGGCGCCCGCGCCTCGCTCGAGATCGACGGAAAGCACGCCCGCATCGTCGGCAAGAGGCTCCCGGCCCCGCCCCCCGGCCACATCTACCAGGTGTGGCTGGATCGCGGCGGCGCCTCGCCCGTGCCGACCTCGGCGCTGTTCTCGACGCGGGAGGACGGCTCCGCCTCCGTCGACGTCCCGGGCTCGCTCCACGGTGTCCGCGCCGTGATGGTGACCGCCGAGCCGTCGGGCGGCTCGCAGAAGCCGACCGGTCACACCATCATCACCGCCTCGCCTTCCTAGCGCGGCCTTAGAGGCCCACCAGGCGCCCCTGATAGCGTCGCGCGCCGCCATGGCCACGTGCTATCGCCATCCCAATCGCGAGACCGGCGTCTCGTGCTCGAACTGCGGCAAGCCGATCTGCCCGGACTGCATGACGCCGACCCCGGTCGGCATGCGCTGCCCCGCCTGCTCGCGCGATCGCACGCCGGTTCGCACGATGGCCTCGATCCACGGCGACCCGGTGCTCACCTACGTGCTGATCGGGATCAACGTCCTGATGTTCTTCGGCTCGCGCAGCAACCTGAACACATACGGCGACCTCGTGCTGGCCGCCGGTCCCGTCGCCCACGGCGATCTCTGGCGGCCGATCACCGGCGGCTTCCTCCACGCCCTGGGCTCGTTCGGCTACATCCACATCGGCTTCAACATGTACCTGCTCTACATCCTCGGGCAGATGCTCGAGCCGAGCCTCGGCAAGTGGCGCTTCGGCGGCCTCTACTTCGCCTCCCTGCTGACGGGCGCTTTCGGCGCGATCCTGCTCTCGAGCGCGAGCACCTACACCGTCGGCGCCTCCGGCGCCGTCTTCGGGCTGATGGGCGCCGGCGTGGTGTTCCTGCGCGCCCGCGGCATCGACCCGATGCAGTCGGGGCTGGGCCCGACGATCCTCATCAACCTCGCCTTCCCGTTCCTGTTCCCCGGGCTCAACGTCTCGATCGGCGGCCACCTCGGCGGCCTCGCCGGCGGCGCGCTCGCGGGCTACGCGGTCGTGCGCCTCAGCGAGCGGCGCTCGTCGCCCGTCCTGCCCGTGCTCGCCTGCGTCGCGATCGGCCTGGTCGGGCTGGCGGCGACCTACTTCGAGGCGCGCGTGAAGGTCGGGCTCTAGAGAACCACTTCGAGCGCCGCGCCGCGCGGCTCGCTCACGAGGTCGGGGTGCAGGATGTGCGCGAGCAGCTCGAGCCCGTCGACCAGCCGCGGGCCGGGGCGCGAGAAGTAGGCGGAGGCGTCGACCGCGACCACGCGCCGCGCGCCCAGCTCCTCGAGCTCGTCCTGGTAGTCGTAGGCCTCCTCGAGCGCGCGCTCGGCGTCGTAGCCGCACGGCATCACGACGACCACCTCGGGCGCGGCCGCGCGCACCTGCTCCCACGAGCGCACCTCGGAGTTCTCGCCGGTCAGGCCGAGCACGTCGGTGCCGCCTGCATACTCGATCAGCTGCGGGGTCCAGTGGCCGGCGACGAACACGGGGTCGAGCCACTCGAGCGCCGCGACGGGCACCGGCGGCGCGGCGCGCACCGCGAGCCGCACGCGGTCGATCCGGGTCGCGGCGTCCTGGACCAGATCGACGCCCGCGTCCTTGCTGTCGGTCGCCTCGGCCAGCACGCGCACGTCGCCGAGCATCTCGCCGATCGTGTGCGGGTCGAGCGAGATCACCTTCGGCTCGGAGTCGAGGCGCTCCGCCACCGCCTTGACATCCTCGTACGAGACCGCGCAGACGGCGCACAGCGCCTGCGTGACGATCAGGTCGGGCTGCAGGACGCGCAGCGCCGCCTCGTCGAGCTCGTAGATGGCGCGGCCCTGCTCGGTCAGCTCGCGGACGGCGCGGTCGATCTCGGCCGCTCCGAGCCCGGGCCCGATCACGTCGCGCGTGACCTTCGGCAGCTCGAGCACCTGGGGAGGGTGGTCGCACTCGTGGGTGACGGCGGTAACCTCGTCGCCCAGACCGAGCGCGAACAGCATCTCGGTGGCGGACGGGACGAGAGAGACGATGCGCATCAGGAGCAGGATATGAGCGAGTGGCGGGAAGAGGGCACGGCCCTCGTCAGGGACTTCGAGTTCAAGGACTTCGCGACCGCGATGGGCTTCGTCAATCAGGTGGCGGAGATGGCCGAGGCGGCCAACCACCATCCGGACATCCTCATGCACGGCTGGAACAAGGTCCGCCTCACGCTCTCGACGCACTCGGCCGGCGCCGTCACGCAGGCCGACCACGACCTCGCGGCCGGGATTGAAGGCCTTGGGGTCGGGTAGCATGGTCCGCGTCGCCTGATGAACGACGACGACCTCTCTCGAAGTAGCGGCGCGCCTTCGCGGCGCCGCCCCGCATGACCGTCCTGGCGTTCGTCCTGGTCGCGCTGATGGTCGCGGCGAACGGCTTCTTCGTGATCGCGGAGTACTCGCTCGTGCGCTCGCGGCGCTCGGGGCTCGAGGAGCTGCGGGAGAGCGGCGCGCGCGGGGCCGCGCTGGCGCTGCGCCAGATCGACGACATCAACGACTACATCTCGGCCTGCCAGGTCGGCATCACGATGGCGTCGATCGCCATCGGCGCCGTCGGCGAGCCGGCGGTCGCGGACCTGCTCGAGCCCTCGCTGGGCGACGTCGCCGGGCACGGCCTCGCGGTCGCCGTCAGCGTCTTCATCGCCTACCTGGTCATCACGTCGGTGCACATCGTCTTCGGCGAGCTGGTGCCGAAGCTCGCCGCGATCGGCGACGCCGAGGGGATCGCGCGCCGGACCGCGCGCCCGCTGCAGTGGTTCCGGGTCCTCTTCCACCCGTTCATCGTCGTCCTCAACGGCGCGTCGGTTCGGATCCTGCGCGTGGTCGGCATCGACGCGGAGTCCAGCAAGGAGGACGCCGACAGCCCGGAGGAGATCCGCCGCATCATCGCCGAGTCGATGACGGGCGGAAAGCTCGACCCGGGCGAGGCGGGGATGCTGACCGGCGTCTTCCACCTGCACGAGCAGCAGGCGCGCCAGGTCATGACGCCCGCGCCGGCCGTGGTGACCGTCGACGTCTCCGAGAACGTCGAGACGGCGCTGCGCCGCTGCATCGCCTCCGGCCACACGCGCGTCGTCGTAACCGAGGACGAGAACCCCGACCGCGTGAAGGGCATCGTGCACGCGAATGCACTCGCCCAGAAGCTGCTCGGGGAGGGACCGGAGGCGAGCATCGACGACCTCGTCCGCGAGGCGCCGATCGTCCCCGAGACCAAGCCGCTCGACGACCTGCTCGCCGACCTTCAGCGCCAGCGCTCCTCGCTCGCCGTCGTGATCGACGAGTACGGCCGCACGGCCGGCATCGTCACGGTCGAGGACATCATCGAGGAGGTCGTGGGCGAGATCGACGACGAGACGGATCCGCTCGGCGGCGCGGTGCGCAAGCTCGCCAACGGCGACTGGTTCGTGCGCGGCCACGTGGCGATCACCGACCTGCAGGACTACGGCCTCGAGCTGCCGATCGACACCGACGCCTACAACTCCGTCGGCGGCTACGTCTTCGGCGAGCTCGGCCGGCTGCCGAGGCGCGGCGACACCGTCAGCTCCAACGGCTACTCGATCCGCGTCGAGTCGGTGCGCGAGAACCGCATCGAGGCGGTGCGGATCCGTGACCGTCGCGTCTGACGCGGACACGGTTGTGAATCGAAACTCCGTGCGGTATTGCACAAGCGCCACCTGAGCGCTACGTTCCCCAGCACTCGCCTGGCCGCTTCGGCGGTTGAGGAGGAGAGAGGGAGATCCTGGGGAGGATCTACCGAGAGACACAACGCGGCCGGCTCAGGGGAGCGAGCCGGCCGCGAAGTGTTTCTGGAGGAGGGGTTGCGATGAGGGTCAGTTCGTCGCAATCGGCAGTATGCGCAAGCGATCTCAACGGTCGCTAAAAGATTGCGTCACGGCTCATAAATGTGGAACTTGCGGCCGAGCGCGCCCTCCGCGACCAGCGCGTCCACGCGCGCCGGCACCTTGGCCCCGATCGTGAGCCCGATCGCCTGGGCGACGTCGAGCCCGACGAGGTCGAGCAGCGCCAGCGGCCCGAGCGGGTGGCCGGCGCCGAGCTGCATGCACGTGTCGACCGCCGCCGGCTCCATGCCGGTGCGCTCGAGCAGCTCGACCGCGTCGAACAGGAACGGGAACAGCAGGCGGTTGACGACGAAGCCGGGCGTGTCGGGGACCTCGACCGCGGTCTTGCCGAGCGCCGCGCAGAGCGCGCGCGTGCGGGCGCGGGTGTCGGCGCTCGCGGCCTCCGGGAACGCGAGCTCGATCAGCGCCATCTTCGTCACGGGATTGAAGACGTGCAGCGCCGCGAAGCGCTCGGCGCGCCCGCTCTCGGCGGCGAGCACGTTGGCAGACAGTGACGAGGTCGTCGTCGCCAGTACCGTGTCGGAGCCGAGCACCTCGGCCAGCTCGCCGAACAGCGCCGTCTTCGCGGCGTGCTCCTCGACGATCGCCTCGACGAGGAAGCTGACCTCCGCCAGACGCCCCCGCTCGCAGGTCACCTCGACGGCCTCCGAGTCGAGGAAGCCGCGCGCGCGGCGGGCAGACGACTCCGAGCGAGCGCACAGGATCACAGGGCCGCGGCCGGCCGCCACGGCCGCCAGGCCGCGCGCGATCGTGCCGCTCCCGACGATCCCGAGCCGCTCCGGGAGCGGGGCTTGAGTATTGGCTGACTCGCCAGTCAACGCGCGCGTAGACTAGGGATCACCGGCAACTCACGGAGGCTCCTGCGCATGTCATCAACCGGTCGCGACGTCGTCATCGTCGAGGCGGTCCGCACCCCGATCGGCCGCGGTCACGCCGAAAAGGGCTACTACAAGGACACTCACCCGAACGAGCTCCTGGGCAAGTGCTACACCGAGGTCATCGAGCGCGCGGGCATCGATCCCGCCGCCGTCGAGGACGTCGTCTGCGGCTGCGTGCAGCAGTACGGCGAGCAGATGTTCAACGTCGGGCGCAACGCCTGGCTGCAGGCCGGGCTGCCGATCGAGACGCCCGCCACGACCGTCGACCGCCAGTGCGGCTCGGCGCAGCAGGCCGTCAACTTCGGCGCGGCGCTGATCGCCGCCGGCGTCCATGACGCCGTGATCGGCGGCGGCGTCGAGCACATGGGCCACATCCCGATGGGCGTCGGCTTCAACTGGGTCGACCAGGTCGGCTCGCCGTGGCCGCCGGAGCTGATGGAGCGCTACAACCTGGTCCCGCAGGGCCTGTCGGCGGAGATGATCGCCGACCAGTGGGAGATCCCCCGCTCCGAGCTCGACGAGCTCGCCGTGCGCTCGCACCGGCTCGCCCATCAGGCGACCGAGGAGGGCCGCTTCGAGCGCGAGACGATCCCGTTCCAGGTCAACGGCGACACCTACGTCTCCGACCAGGGCATCCGCCCCGACACCACGCTCGAGAAGCTCTCGCAGCTCAAGCCGGCGTTCAAGTCCGACGGAAAGGTCACGGCGGGCAACGCCTCGCAGATCTCCGACGGCGCCGCCGCGGTGCTGCTGATGTCGGCCGACAAGGCGAAGGAGCTGGGCCTCACCGCGCGTGCCCGGATCGTCGATCAGACGACCGTCGGCGTGGACCCGGTGATCATGCTCACGGGCCCCATCCCCGCCACGCGCAAGCTGCTCGAGCGCAACGGGATGAAGATGGACGACATCGACCTGATCGAGATCAACGAGGCGTTCGCCCCGGTCGTCGCCGCGTGGAAGCGCGAGCTCGAACCCGACATGGACCGCGTCAACGTCAACGGCGGCGCGATGGCGCTCGGGCACCCGCTCGGGTCGACCGGCGCGCGGCTGCTGACCACGCTGCTGCACGAGCTCGAGCGCTCCGACAAGGAGACCGGCCTCGTGACGATGTGCTGCGGCGGCGGCCTCGGGACCGGGACGCTGATCCAGCGCGTCTGATTCGTGGCGCGAGTCAGGCTGGGCCGGTACTCTCGGCTCATGCCTGACTCGACGCCGTACACGACCGCCTACGGCCGCGAGCGAGCGGATGCGCGGGCGATCTCCACGACCCAGCTCCTCGGCCAGGTCCTGTTCCTCGTCGCGGTCGCGCTCGGCTTCTGCGCGCTGGGCACGTGGCTCGGCCGCGATCTCGCGCTCGGGAGCGCGCGGATCCTGTCCTTCGTCGGCTTCGGGATGCTGCTCGTGTCGTCGTTCGGCGGCGAGCGCTTCCGCGTCGGTCCGTTCGCCATGGGCCTGCTGTTCGCGACGGCGACCGCGATCGGCCTCGGCCTCGGCCCGGTCATCCAGTACTTCGCGACGGTCCAGTCGGACGCGCTGAGCCAGGCCGCCGCCGGCACGGCGGCGACGGTCGCGGGCTGCGGCGCGCTCGGCTTCGCGCTCTCGCCCGACCTCGCGCGCTGGATGCGGCCGCTGTCGCTCGTCGTGTTCGCCGCGTGCGTCGGGACGATCGTCTGGTCGCTCGCCGCGGGCGCCGTCTCCCCGTGGGTGAGCGCGCTCATCTACCTGCTCGCGGCCGCACTGATCGTCGTCGACTTCAACTTCCTGCGCAAGCACGGCACGGAGGACGATTCGATCTGGCTCGCGACCGGGATCTTCGTGTCGATCGTGAACATCTTCGTGTCGCTCCTCAACATCTTCTCGAGGTAGGCATGGAGTCCGGCGCGGCCGCATCGCCCACTCCCGAGGAGCTCAAGGCCCGCAAGGCCGCCGAGCTGCGGGGCGCGCCCTTCCTCGCCTACCGCGACGACAAGGGCAAGCAGCACATCGTCGAGCTCAACGAGCAGACCCGCACGCTGACGGTCGGGCGCCGCTTCGAGGCCGACATCGCCCTGCCGTGGGACCGCGAGGTCTCGCGCCTGCACGCGCAGTTCGAGTTCCGCGCGGGCGAGTGGACCGTCGACGACGACGGCTGGTCGCAGAACGGCACCTTCGTCAACGAGTTCCGCCTCGACGGCCAGCGCCGCCTGCAGGACGGCGACCTCGTGCGCTGCGGCCAGACCACGATCGCGTTCATCCACAGCCGCAACGTCAGCGTCGAGATGACGCTCGTGCCGGGCGAGCTCAGCGCGACCCCGCGCTTCTCGCAGCAGCAGCAGCAGATCCTGCTCGAGCTGTGCCGGCCGCTGCTCGGCGACGGCGACGGGCTGACGCCGGCGGCCGACGACGACATCGCCGTGAAGCTGGGCACCGACCAAAAGACGGTCACCACCGAGCTCGAGCACCTCGCCCGCTCGTTCGGCCTCAGCGAGATGCCGTTCTTCGAGCGCCGCGCCGAGATCGCGATGCTCGCGCTGCGCTCGGGGCTCGTCAAGGCCGACGAGTAGCGCTCACCGCGCGGCCCGCAGGGCGCTCGTGCGAACGGGCGGCTACAGGTCCCCACCCTCGGCGGCGAGGCGCACGAGCTCGCGGTTGAGCAGGGCGAGTCTCGCCTCCTTGACCAACGGCATCTCGCGCCGGCGCGTGCGGACGTTCGCCAGGTCCAGCTCCGCGGTGACGAGCGCCGGCTCGTCGAGCGGCGCCTCGACGACGAGTTCGCCCCAGGGGCCGTAGACGTGCGAGCCGCCCCAGAAGGAGAGGCCCTCCTCGTCGCCGACCCTGTTCACGAAGACTACGTAGCACTGCAGCATGCGGGCATAGAAGCGGTTGATGTCGCGCCACTCGTTCTCGATGTTCGAGCGCCGGCCGGTGCTGTTGGCGGGCACGATCAGCACGCGGGCGCCGTCCTGCACGGCCAGCACGGCCAGTGCGGGTTGCCACGCGTCGCTGGAGAGGAGGATGGCGGCCGGCCCGAACCGGGTGTCGAACGCACGCATCGCGCCCCCGGGCATGAAGTGCTTGCGCTCCTCCCAGATCCCGTAGGTCGGCAGGTAGAGCTTGCGGTGCACGTGCCTGACCGTCCCCGCGTCGAGGTAGGCGGCGCTGTTGTAGGTGTCCACGCGTCCCGCCTCGGCGAGGCCGACCACGCAGGCCACGCCGTCGGCCTCCTCGGCGATCTCCGCGATCTCCGTGTCGGTCACCGCCCGCGAGACATCGTCGCTGACCCTCCCGATCGAGTAGCCGGTCAGCGTCAGCTCGGGGAACACGACGAGGTCGGAGCCCTCGCCCTTCGCCTGCCGCAGGATCTCCCGCACGCGGCGCACATTCTCGTCGACCTCGCCGAGGGCGCTGTCGACCTGGGCGAGCGTGACGCGCACGGTCTGATCCCGCCGGCGTCCGTTCTTCGCCTCCATCGCCAACCGAGAGTAGCGATCCCGCCTGCCTTGCGGATTCGGTCAGTTTCGCGACCGTCGGTCTGCAACCCGAGTTGTTGGCAGCGCGACTAGTGCGCTACGTTTGCAACCGTGGTTGCTGCTGACGCCACAACTCTCGGCCGGGGTCTCCGGCTCCTGATCGCGCTGGAGAGCGACGAGGCGCTCCTCGGCGACGGGCTGGGGGTCGTCGAGATCGCGAAGCTAATCGGCCGTGACAAGAGCCAGGTCTCGCGGGGGCTCAAGACCCTGGCCGAGCTCGGTCTTGTCGACCGCGACCCGCACACGCTCGACTACCGGCTCGGCTGGCGGGTGTTCGGGCTCGCCGCGCGCGCCGGTGACAGGCGTCTGCTGACCATCGCTCCCTCCTTGCTGCGCGAGCTCGTGGCGCGCCTGGGCGAGACCGCGCACCTCTCGGTCCTGGTCGGCAACGAGGTCCTCACCGTCCTGTCGGAGCTCTCGCCGAACGCCGTGCGGGCGAGCGGGTGGAACGGCCGCAGGGTTCCCGCGCATTGCACGTCCGCCGGCCGGGCGCTGCTCTTCGACCACGACCGCGAGGCGCTCGCCACGCTGTTCGGCGACACCGCCCTCACGGCGCCGGGGCCGGCTGCGCCGCGCGACCTCGACGAGCTGGAGCGGCGCATCGCCGCCGCGCGCGGCGCGGGCTACGCGCTCACTTGCGACGAGCTCGAGGCGGGGCTGGTCGCCGCGGCGGCGCCGATCCGCGACTTCCGCGGCCGCATCGTCGCGGCGCTCAACATCTCCGCCCCGCAGTTTCGTTTCGAGGGCCGGCTCGATGCGGCCGGCGGCCATACAAGAGCGTCCGCCGACGAGCTCTCGGGCCGGCTCGGCTGGTTCGCCGCGCGCCAGCCGGCCAGCTCAGCACCCAGCGACGGTCGCTCGGCGGCCTGAAGAAAGCAGGAGACGAGGATGAACGAGCCCGTGACGCACGAGAAGGCCGGTCTGCTCGACCGGCTTGAACGCGGACCGGTGATCTGCGCCGAGGGATACCTGTTCGAATTCGAGCGCCGGGGGTTCCTGCAAGCGGGCGCCTTCGTGCCCGAGGTGGTGCTCGAGCACCCCGAGCTCGTGGCCCAGCTGCATCGGGAGTTCGTGCACGCGGGCTCCGACGTCGTCGAGGCCTTCACCTACTACGCGCACCGGGAGAAGCTCCGGCTGATCGGCAAGGAGGACCTGCTCGAGACGATCAATCGCGAGGCGCTCGAGGTCGCGCGGGAAGTGGCGTCGGACACCGGCGCGCTGCTGGCGGGCGACATCTGCAACACGAACCTCTTCACGCCCGACGACGACGCGCGCAGGGCGGTGCGTCAGATGTTCGAGGAGCAGGTGGGCTGGGCGCTCGAGGCCGGCGTCGACTTCATCATCGGGGAGACGTACGCGTTCGCCGAGGAGGC
This sequence comes from Solirubrobacterales bacterium, assembly GCA_038327685.1. GTDB lineage: Bacteria > Actinomycetota > Thermoleophilia > Solirubrobacterales > Solirubrobacteraceae > DASQFQ01. Next base: position 22,358 of record JBBQLH010000018.1, on the reverse strand, counting down.
GCTGATCGCCACGGAGGTGATCAAGTCCAGCGGGCTGCCCGCCGTGGTCACCCTGGCGATGCACCAGCTGCCCGAGACGCGCGAGGGCTGGAGCCCCGAGGACGCCTGCAAGCGGCTCGAGGACGCCGGCGCAGACGTGGTGGGGCTCAACTGCATCCGCGGTCCGAGGACGATGCTGCCGATGCTCGAGGCCGTCCGCGCGAGCGTCACCGGCCACGTGGCGGCGCTGCCCGTCCCGTACCGGACAACGGACGAGCAGCCGAGCTTCCAGTCGCTGCGCGATCCGGACTACGACACGTTCCCCGACGGCCGGCCGTTCCCCACCGCGCTGGACCCCTTCACCTGCAACCGCTACGAGATCGCCGACTTCACGCGGGCCGCGCACGACCTCGGCGTAAGCTACTTCGGCATCTGCTGCGGCGCGGCCCCGCACCACATCCGCAGCATGGCCGAGGCGCTTGGGAGAACACCGCCGGCCAGCCGATACTCGGCCGACATGTCCAAGCACGCCTACCTGGGCTCGGATGCGACGCTGAAGCAGGAGAACCTGGAGTACGTGAAGGACCTCTGAGGTGTCGTTCGTCCTCAGCTGTCCGGTCTGCGGGGCCCGCGAGGTCACCGACTTTCGCTACGGCGGCGAGATCGTCGCGCGGCCGGATGCGGGATCGTCGCCGAGCCCGCGCGAGCTGAACCTCTACAACTACTTCCGCCGCAACACCGCGGGGGTGCAGCGCGAATGGTGGTATCACCGCTCCGGCTGCCGCTCGTGGTTCGTGGCCGAACGCGACACGCGCACCAACGAGGTGCTGTCCACGACCCTGCCCTCCGAGGAAGGCGTGCGGTGAGCCGGCTGCCTCCGCAGCCCGGCGAGCGGATCGACCGCTCCCGAGCGGTGACCTTCTCGTTCGACGGTAGGTGCGTCCGCGGTCTGGAGGGCGACACGATCGCCTCGGCTCTCTTCGCCTCAGGTCAGCGCGTGTTCTCACGATCGTTCAAGTACCACCGGCCGCGCGGGCTGCTCTGCTGCGCCGGGCAGTGTCCCAACTGCCTGGTCGCCGTCGACGGGGCGCCGGGCGTGCGCGCGTGCACCGAGCCGGCGCGCGAGGGGATGCGCGTCGAGCACCTCAACGCGCGGCCCTCGCTGAAGTGGGACGCGCTGCGGGTGACGGACCTGCTCGGCGGTCGCCTCATGCCCGCGGGCTTCTATTACAAGACCTTCCTGCGCCCACGGCGATTGTGGCCGCTGTACGAGCGGGTCCTGCGCCGCGCGGCCGGCCTTGGGTTGGCCCCTGCATCCCAGGACGGGCGCCGGCGGCGCGCGGACTATCGTCGCCGCCACGCCGACGTGCTCGTCGTGGGCGGAGGGCCGGCCGGCCTGTGCGCCGCGCTGCGCGCGCGGGTGCTCGGCGCGGATGTCGTGCTCGTCGACGAGGGAGCCGAGCCGGGGGGTCACCTGCTCGTCGAGGGGCGATCGGAACAGGCGCGCAGCCTCGCCGCGGAGGCGCACGAGGCCGGCGTCGAGATCCTCGCCCCGGCCGCGGCGCTCGGCTTCTTCGACGGGCTGGTGGCGGTCTGGCACGGTGACACGCTGCATCAGATCAGGGCCGCCCAGCACGTGGCGGCCACCGGCGCGATCGAGCAGCCGCTCGTCTTCGCCGGCAACGACCTGCCCGGGGTGATGCTCTCGAGCGGGGCCCGCCGGCTCGCCGCCCTCTATGCCCTGCGCCCGGGCCACACCGCCGCGGTCGCCACGGCGACCGACCAGGGCCTCGAGGCCGCCGTGGCGCTGCTCGACGTGGGCGTGCGGATCGCCGCCGTGGCCGATCTGCGGCCGGCGCCGGACGGACGGGCGCTCCGGCGCCTGGAGGCGGAGGGCATCCCGGTCCTGCGCGGCGCCACCGTCGTCTGCGCCGAGGGCCGCAACGCGGTCCGGAGCGCCACCCTGGCGCGCGTCGACGGCGACGGGCGCGCGCTCGAGGGATCGGAGATCGAGGTCCCCTGCGACCTGCTCGTCGTGTCCGGCGGTCTGTCCCCCGCCACCGCGCTGCTCGCTCAGGCGGGCGCCAAGCCGGCCTACGAGCAGGCCGCCGGTGCGTTCATGTCCCAAGGGCCGCTGCCCGCGGGGGTCCACGCCGCCGGCGCCGTCACCGGGCTGCACGACGACGAGGCGATCGAGCTCTCGGGGCGCGTCGCGGGCGCCGAGGCCGCCCACGCCGTCGGGCTAGGAGATGCCGTCTCGCACGCGCGGCTCGAGCGCGACGCGACCCGGCTCGCCGAGTTGCGGCCGGCGACGCCCGCCGGCGCCGTGCCTCCGGCCTCGGCCGTCAGCGGGAAGAGTAAGGGCAAGTGCTTCGCCTGCCTCTGCGAGGACGTCACGACGGAGGAGATCCGCCAGAGCGTCGAGGAGGGGTTCGACTCGATCGAGCTCTCCAAGCGCTACACGACGGTCACGATGGGCCCCTGCCAGGGCCGGATGTGCCAGCTGCCCGCGGTCCGGGTGATGGCCCGCGAGACGGGTCTCGAGCTCGCCGAGGTGGGGACGACCACCGCACGGCCGCCGTGGTCGGCCGTGCCGCTCGGCGTGCTCGCCGGGCGACCCTTGCAGCCGGCCAAGCGCTCCTCGATCCATCACCGCCATCGCGAGCTGGGAGCGAACGTCCTGTGGGCGGGCGGCTGGCGCCGTCCCTACGACTACGGCGATCCCCGGGCGGAGGTCATGGCGGTTCACGAGGCGGCCGGCGTGATCGACGTCTCGCCGCTCGGGAAGCTGCTCGTGCGCGGGCCTGAGGCGGGCGCCTTCCTCGATCGCCTGTACCCCAACCGCCTCTCGACCCTCGGTCCCGGGCGCATCCGCTACGGGATCCTCGGCTCCGACGCCGGGCGCATCATGGACGACGGCACGGTCTGCCGCCTCGACGAGGACGCCTTCTACGTCACCACGACGTCGAGCGGCGCCGGCGCGGTGGACGAGTGGTTCTCCTGGTGGCTCGCCGACTGGTGTATGGACGTGCAGGTCACCGACGTCACCGAGGCGCTGTCGGCGGTCAACCTCGCCGGCCCGCGCGCACGGGAGGTCCTCGACGGGCTCACCGCACTCGAATGCTCCAACGAGGCCTTCGGCTACCTCGACGCCCGGCAGGGCCACGTCGCGGGCGTGCCGTGCCTGATCCTGCGCATCGGCTTCGTCGGGGAGCTCGGCTACGAGATCCACTTCCCGTCCGCCTTCGGGCAGCACATGTGGGACGTCCTGCTGCAGGCGGGCGCGGACGCCGGCATCCGGCCGTTCGGCCTCGAGCCCCAGCGGCTGCTGCGCCTGCAGAAGCTCCATGTGATCGTGGGCCAGGACACCGACTCCGAGTCGAATCCCTACGAGGCGGCCATGCCGTGGATCGTCAAGCTCGACAAGGAGGACGACTTCATCGGCCGCTGGGCGCTGGAGCAGGCCTCCGAGCGCGAGCTCGCGACGGGGCTCGTCGGCTTCCAGACGAGCGACGGGGTCGTGCCGACCGAAGGCGCGGCCGTGCTCGTGGACGGAGCGCCCGCCGGGCGGGTGACGAGCTCGCGCTTCTCGCCCAAGCTCGGCCACGTGATCGGCATCGCGTGGGTGCCGGCCGAGCTGGCTCGCGACGGCGCCGGCATCACCATCGCCGACAACGGCCACCGGCTCTCGGCGACCGTGACCACCAAGCCGTTCTACGACCCGGACGGGACGCGGCTGCGCTCGTGAGCCTCGACTTCCTGTCTCCCGACCTCGCCCGCCCGGACCGCGGCTTCGAGCCCCTGGCGCGCAGCCCGATAGAGCCCAGCCTGCGCCGCGCCGGGGCGCGCTTCGAGGTCCGCGACGGATGGAGCGTCGCGATCGACCTCGGCGACGCCGCCGCCGAGCAGGAGGCCGCCCGCTCCTCCGTGGCGGTGGCCGACCGCTGCGCCCTGGGCAAGCTAGAGGTCACGGGGCCCGCCTCCTCGCTGCCCGAGCTCGCGCCCGGCGCGGCGGTGCATCGCGAGGGCGCCTGGTGGTGCCCCGTCACGGCCGAGCGCATGCTCGTGCTGTGCCCGCCGGTCGCGACCGCCGAGCTGCGCGAGCGCCTCCCCGCGGTCGACCTGACGACCGGGCTGGCGGCCGTCGGCATCGCCGGCCCGCGCGCGCGCGATGTGCTCGCGCGCCTGTCGGCGCTCGACCTGCGGCCGCAGAGCACACCGGAGGGCGGCTTCCGGCCCGGCTCCGTCGCGCGGGTGCCGGCGATGGTCCTGCGCGAGGGCGGCGACCGCTTCCTGGTGCTCTTCGGGTCGGCCTACGCGCAGTACGTGTGGACCGCCGTGTGCGACGCCGCCGGGCCGCTCGGCGGCCGTGTGGTCGGAGCGGGCCAGGATGCTTGACCTCTTCCGCCGCCGGCGCATGTGGCGCCCGCGCGCCGAGCTGAAGGAGCGCTACGACGTCGTCATCGTCGGCGGCGGCTCGCACGGGCTGGCCGCCGCGTACTACCTCGCCAAGCGCGGGATCACCGACGTCGCCGTGCTCGAGCAGGGCTACATCGGGTCGGGGGCCGCCGGCCGCAATACCACCATCCTGCGATCGAACTACAAGACGCCGGAGGGCGCCCGCTTCTACGACGCGAGCCTCAAGCTCTACGACGGCCTCTCGCTTGACCTCGGCTACAACGTGCTCTTCTCGCAACGGGGCCACCTGACCCTCGCCCACTCCGACCGCGCCATGCTCGTCATGCACGAGCGCGCCGAGGTCAACCGCCTCCTGGGCATCGACTCACGCGTCATCGGCCCGGAGGAGGTCAAGCGACTGGCGCCGGCGATGCACGTCGGCCATGACGCGGTCCATCCGATCGAGGCGGCGCTCTATCACCCGCCGGGCGGCGTGATCCGGCACGACGCGGTGGTCTGGGGCTTCGCGCGCGGCGCCGATCGCGGCGGAGCCGAGATCCACCCCTACACGAAGGTGACCGGGATCGAGCGCTCCGACGGAGCGGTCTCGGGCGTGCGGACGACCCGCGGCGACATCAGCACCCGCACGGTCCTCAACTGCACCGCGGGCTGGAGCACGACGGTGGCCGACATGGCCGGCGTGGCGCTGCCCATCACCACGCACATCCTGCAGGCGTTCGTGACCGAGCCGCTCAAGCCGTTCCTCGACGCAGTGATCGTCTCCTCGCAGATGCACGTCTACATCAGCCAGACCGACCGGGGCGAGGTGCTGATCGGCGCCGAGATCGAGCCGTGGACGACGTACCGCCAGAACGGAACGCTCAACTTCCTGCAGGAGTCCTCCCGCCACGCGCTCGAGCTGTTCCCGCAGCTCGAGACGGTGCGCATGCTGCGCTCGTGGGCGGGGCTCTGCGACATCTCGCCCGACTACAGCCCGATCCTCGGCGAGACGGAGGTCGACGGCTTCCACCTGTCGGCCGGCTGGGGGACCTACGGCTTCAAGGCCGCGCCCATCGTCGGCTCGACGCTGGCCGAGCTCGTCGACACCGGGCGGACGCCGGGGCTGATCGAGCCGTTCAAGCTCGAGCGCTTCTATGAGGACCGACTCGTCTCAGAGCTCGGCGCGGCCGCGGTGAGCCACTGAGATGAAGGATCACGCGTTGAAGAGCAGTCTCGAGATCGCACAGGACGCCGAGCTCCGGCCGGTCGAGGCGCTCGCCGCCGAGGTCGGCCTCGAGCCTGCGGAGGTCGAACCCTACGGCCGCTACAAGGCCAAGATCGGTTTGTCGGCGCTCGAGCGGCTGAGCGACCGCCCCGACGGCAAGCTCGTCTGCGTGGCGGGGATGACGCCGACCAAGGCCGGCGAGGGCAAGACCACGACTGCGGTGTCGCTGACCCAGGGCCTCGGCGTCATCGGCGAGTCACCGGTGCTGTGCCTGCGCGAGCCTTCGCTCGGCCCGGTGTTCGGCATCAAGGGCGGCGCCGCCGGCGGCGGCTTCGCGCAGGTGGTGCCGATGGAGGACCTCAACCTCCATTTCACGGGCGATATCCACGCCGTCGCGGCGGCCAACAACCTGCTCGCCGCCGTGCTCGACGCCTCGCTCCTGCACGGCAACCCGCACAATGTCGACCCGCTGTCGGTGACGTGGCGCCGCGCCGTCGACATGAACGACCGGGCGCTGCGCCAGATCGCCGTCGGGCTCGGCGGCCGGGCGAACGGCTACCCGCGGGAGTCGGGCTTCGACATCACCGCGGCGTCGGAAGTGATGGCGATCCTGGCCGTCGCGCGCGATCTCCAAGACCTGCGCCGCCGCCTGGGCGCGATCACGGTGGCGCACGCGTTCGACCGCGCGCCGGTGACGGCGGAGGACCTGCAGGCGGCGGGCGCGATGGCGGTGCTCCTCAAGGACGCGCTCAAGCCGAACCTCATCCAGACGCTCGAGGGACAGCCGTGCCTCATGCACGCCGGGCCCTTTGCGAACATCGCGCACGGCAACTCGTCGCTGATCGCCGACCTGATCGGCCGCAAGCTCGGCGACTACGTCGTGACGGAGTCCGGCTTCGGCTCGGACATGGGCATGGAGAAGTTCATGGACATCGTCTGCCGCCTCGGCGGGTTCGCGCCCAGTGCGGTGGTGCTGACCGTCACCGTGCGTGCGACCAAGCACCATGGCGGGCTGGTCGACGACCCGCGGCTCAACGGCGCCGCCGCCCGCCGGGCGCTCGAGGCGGGCTGCGCGAACATCGGCCGCCACCTCGCGATCGTCGCCGAGTTCGGCGTGCCCTGCGTGGTGGCGGTCAACCGGCGGCCCGGGGACAGCGACGAGGAGGTCGAGCTCGTGCGTCGCTTCGCGCTCGAGGCCGGGGCGCACGCGGCCGAGGTCAACGACGGCTTCTCGAGCGGCGGGCCGGGCGCTGCCGCGCTGGCCGAGGCGGTGGTCGACGCCTGCGAGCGGCCGACGAGCTTCCACTACCTCTACGAGGACGACGAGCCGATCACGCACAAGATCGAGGCGATCGCCCGGCGCGCCTACGGGGCCGCGGACGTCTACTACTACCCGGAGGCGGAGCGCAGCATCGCCCAGTTCGAAGCCGACGGGCTCGACCGCCTGCCAGTCTGCATGGCCAAGACGCACCTCTCGCTGTCGGCGGACTCCTCGCTGCTCAACGCCCCCCATTCCTTCACCCTGCCGGTGCGCGACGTCCGCGCCTACACCGGCGCGGGGTGGCTGGTGCCGCTGTGCGGCGACGTCCAGCAGATGCCGGGGCTCGGCGTCTCGCCGGCGGCCTTCAACGTGGACATCGATGAGGAAGGGCGCACGGTTGGCCTCTTCTGAGCTGATCGCGGGGCGCCCGCTGCACGAGCTCACCACCTCCGAGCTGCTCGCCTCGCTGGCAAGCACCGACCCGGCGCCGGCTGCCGGCGCGGCCGCCGCGCTGGCCGGCGGACTGGCGGCGGCGCTGGTGGAGAAGGCGTGCGCCGTCACGCTGCGCCAGGCCGACGACGGCCGGCTACGAGAGCTCCGCGACCTGGCGGCCGCCGCGCGCACCGGCAGCGTGAAGCTCGCCGGCGAGGACTCCGCCGCCTACGCGCGGGTGATCGAGGCGCAGCGGCTGCCCGAGAGCGATCCCGCCCGCGCCGAGCGCCTCGCCGGCGCCCTCTCCGCGGCCGCGGGCCCGCCGCTCGCGATCGCCCGCCGCGCGGCGGAGGTCGCCGAGCTGGCGGCCGAGGCGGCCCCGGCCGTCGGCCCGGCGCTTCGCGGGGAGGCGATCGCGTGCGCGCTGCTGGCGGAGGCGGCGGCCTCGGCGGCGGCCGCCCTCGTCGCGATCGACCTCGCAGACCACGACGACCCGCGCCTCGAAAGTGCCCGCGGAGCGGCTCGCAGCGCGCAAGACGCGCGCGAGCGCGCCCTGCGCGCAGCCTCATGAGCGCAAGGCTGCCCGCCTCCGTCCGCTACCTCGTCGTCGGGGCGGGCGTCCATGGGCTTTCCACGGCGTGGCACCTGGCCCGGGAGCTCGCGGCGCGCGGTGAGGGAAGCGGCGACGACATCCTTCTCCTCGACAAGACCGGGGTGGGGGCGGGCGCCTCGGGCATCGCCTGCGGCGTCATCCGCAACAACTACTTCCAGCCGGCCATGTCCGAGCTGATGGCGGCCTGCGTGGAGATCTGGGAGGAGCACGCCGAAGTGCTGCACTACCGCGGGGCCGGGTACGTGGCGCTCGGCCCGCCGGCGCAGGAGGGCGATCTCACGGAGGTCCACGAGCGTCAGCAGCGGATCGGCTACCGCTCCGAGCTCCACCTCGGCGAGCGCGAGGTCGTCGCCCACATGCGGGGGCTGTTCCCGGACTGGCGCGCGCCCGGGCTGACCGTCTGCCTGCACGAGCACCAAGGTGGCTTCGCCTCCAACATCGAATCGGTCCGCGGTCTCGCGGGCCTCGCCGGGGCGGCGAGGGTCCGTCTGCTCGAGGGCGTCGAGGTCACGGGCTTCGACTTCGACGGGTCGGGCGCCGTCACGCGGGTGCGCACCGACCAGGGCGTCGTCGCGGTGGAGCAGGTCGTCGTGGCCGTCGGCCCGTGGGCCAAGCAGCTGTGGCGAATGCTCGAGCTGCCCGAGCGCCTCGACGTCCACACGCCGGACGGTCAGGCGGCGCGCGACCAGGAGATGTGGACCTACTGGTACCTCCAAGAGGGCGAGGTGGCAGTCGACCCGATGCTCTTCGCCACCGCTGCGGGTGCGCTCCCCCCGGTCCTGCACGTCGACAGCGACGCGCCGCTGCACGACGACGAGGGCCGCCTCGTCACCGAGGAGCCCTGGGGGGTCTACTTCAAGCGAGATCGCGAGGGCGTGCAGGGCGGCGCCTCACCCGTGCGCCGGGGTCACGAGTTCGAGCTCGACCCCTACCCGACCGCGAGCGTCGAGGAGGGCTTCGCGGACATGTGGGTGGCGGCGCTCTCGCACTGCATGAGCCGCTTCGAGGGAACCCGGGCGAGCTTCCGCGAGGTCCGCTCCGGCGGCGTCGGGGCCTTCACCGCCGACAACTTCCCGGTCTTCGACGCGATGCGGCCCAACGTCTACGTGATCGCCGACTCAAACCACGGCTACAAGATGATCGCGGTGGGCCGCGAAGTCGCCCGGGTGCTGATGGGCGAGCACTCCAGCCTGCTCTACCCGTTCCGCTACAACCGCTTCGCCACGGGTGACCTGCACCCTGTCTCGAACAGCCCGTATCCCTGGAGCTGAGGAGGCGCGGATGGCGCCGGTCCGCACGACGGCGACCCCCGCTCCCGCTTACCGGCGCCTCGAGGGCCTCCTCGCCGCCCAGCGCTGCGTGATCCTGGACGGCGCCACCGCGACCGAGCTCGGCCGGACGGTCCCGCCTCCCAGGAGCGAGCGCGACGAGCCGCTGTGGAGCACATGGGCCCTGCTGCATGCTCCCGACGCGGTGCTCGACGTTCATCGCCGCTACCTCGAGGCGGGGTGCGACGTCATCTCCACGAACACCTGGGGCCTCACCGCCGGCGCCGCGCTCGAGCGCGGACCGGTGGGCAGCACGCCGCCCGCGCACTGGATGGACGTCGCGCGACGGGGGATTCGCGTCGGCCGGCAGGCGATCGAGGACAGCGGTCGCGCCGGTGAGGTCGCGCTCGGGTTCTCGATCAGCGGTGACATCCACAGTCCTCGCGAGCAGGAGACGCTCGCCCTGCTGACCCGCGTCTTCGAGGACGACCCGCCGGACCTCGTCCTGCTCGAGACGATGACGCTGATCCGGGACGACGTCACGTTCGCCACCGTCGAGCTGCTGCTCGAGACGGGGCTCCCGATCTGGCTCTCCTTCCGGCGCTGCCGGCAAGGGGTCTGCGGGGTCTACGGCCAGCACTGGGGCGGTCCGGAGGGCGACGTCTTCGGCCGGGCGGCCAGGCGGTTCGAGGAGCTGGGAGTCGGCGCGCTGCTCGTCAACTGCCTGCCTCCCGACCACGTGCCGGGAATGCTGCCGTGGCTCCGGGACTTCTGCGACCTGCCGCTCGGGGCCTATCCCAACCTGGGCTACTACACGACGGACGGCTGGAGCTTCGACCGGAGTGTCGGCCCCGACGAGTACGCCGAGCTGGCGCTGTCGTGGCGCGAGGAGGGCGCCCAGATCGTCGGAGGCTGCTGTGGCGTGGGACCGGCGCACATCGCCGCAGCCGGCAGGCGGCTGGTGGGCACCGAGCCCGGCTTCGAGCGCGGCGCGGTGGCGCCGCCGCCTTTCGACTCGGTGCTCGAGCAGGCTGTACCCGACGGCCTCCCGGTCGAGCCGTGGACCGACGCACGCGGCCGGCGGCTCTTTCCGCTGCCGTTCCCCGAGATCGTGTGCGAGCCGGGCGTCTTCGTTCCCACCCAGGGAAGCTTCCTGGCTTGGAAGCACCTCTTCCAGCACGAGATCGGGGCCGGCGGCCGCTGCCTGGACATCGGCTGCGGCTCCGGGATCCTGGCCGTGCAGCTGGCGCTCAACGGCGCGCGGCACGTGCACGCCATCGACATCGACCGGCGGGCGGTGGCCAACACGCTCTCCAACGCGTTCCGCAACGGGGCGGCCGACCAGGTCACCGGCACCACGGTCGACCTCTATCCCTGGGTGCCCGACGAGCGCTACGACGTCGTGGTGGCGAGCCTCTATCAGATGCCCGTCGATCCCTTCGAGCAGCCCAACAGCCACCGGCCGCTCGACTTCTGGGGCCGCAACCTGGTCGATCACCTCATCACCGTGCTGCCTCGCCTGCTCGAGCCCGGCGGGGTGGCCTACGTTATGCAGCTCTCGATCCTCGGCCAGCTGCGTACCGCCAGCCTGCTCGAGCAGCACGGACTGGCGGCGGGCGTAGTCGACTTCACACCGTTCTACTTCAGCCCGCTGTTCGGGCAGCGCAACGAGCAGATCAGGCGTGTCGAGGAGCTCTCGGACGCTTACCACCTGACCTTCGGCGACGAGGATGTGATGGTGGCCTACCTGCTCGAGGTCCGGCGCGCACCATGGGGCTGAGCTCGGCGGCTGACCGCCATGGCAGCGCGGCATGACCACCAGGCGCGGCGACGTCCTGCGTGTGACGCTGGCTCAGGTCGACTGCACGCTCGGCGATGTCGAGGCCAACCTGCGTCGAGCGGGGGAGGTGCTCGCTCAGGCGCATGAGGAGCAGGCCGATCTCGTCGTGTTCCCCGAGCTCAGCCTGACGGGCTACTCGGTCGGCCAGGTCAGCGAGGACCTCTCCCGGGAGACGGTGGATGACCAGATCGCCCCGCTCCTGCGCGGGGATGGGGCGAGGGCGGTCGTCGTCGGCTTCTCGGAGGCCGGGCGTTTGCACACCTACAACAGCGCCGCCTACATCGAGGGCGCCTCCTTGCGCCACGTGCACCGAAAGCTCTACCTGCCGACCTACGGCAGCTTTGAGGAGCGCAAGCACTTCAGCCCGGGCCAGGCGATGCGCGCGTTCGACACCTCGTTCGGGCCTATGGCCATCTTGATCTGTAACGACGTCTGGCAGCCGATGCTGCCCTTCCTGGCCGTACAGGACGGAGCCCGGGTCCTGCTCGTGCCCGCGAACAGCTCCCGCACCCGCTTTCCCGGCCTTACGGACATGCCGCGCGAGTGGCGGGACATCAACCGCTTCCACGCGCGGATGCTCGAGAGCTACGTCATCTTCGTGAACCGGGTCGGCACCGAGGACGAGTTCGGCTTCTGGGGCGGCTCGCACGTCATCGACCCCTGGGGCGAGATCGTCTGCGAGGCCCCGCTTGACGAGCCGGCCGTGCTCACCGTCGGACTCAACCTGCACGACGTCCGTCGCCGGCGGCGCGAGATGCCGCTCGTCAAGGAAGCGCGCCTTGCCCTGCTGGCTCGGGAGGTCGAGCGTCTCTCGTCGGAAGGCGGAGACGTCTAGGCGTGGAACGCCGCGAGCCGCTCGGACTCGGCGGCGAGCTCGCGGCGCGCGGCGGCGTCGAGCCGGCCGAACGGGGCCAGCTCGACGGCGCCGTTCGCGTAGCGCCACGTGCCCGCGACCGCGCCGTCGACGAGGAAGGTGGGGAACGACTGCGGCGCCTTCGCGTGGAAGATGCGCGGGCGGTGCTCCTCGGGGAGGAGCCCGGTCCGCCGCGCATGCACGAGCAGGGTCGCGTCGAAGGTGGGGAGGAAGCGCACGGGCGCCGGCGCGTCGGGATCGGGCAGCGGGGCGCGGGGGAGGTCGAGCAGCAGCTCCTCGTTCTCGGAGCGGAAGCGGCGCAGCTCGAGGCGGTCGAGCGCTGTGTCGAGCTCGCGGGGCGGCAGCCCGGTGAACGACGCGACGTCCTTGGCCGTGGCGGGACCGAAGGCGCTGAGGTAGCGCCGGAGGAGGTGCGCGACCGCGTCGTCGCGGGTGATCTGGACGGGGGCGATCCAATCCTCCGCGAGCGCATAGACGTCCGCGCGGCGGCGCTCCCACGTGCCGGAGGGTGGCGCGCGGACCAGGTCGACCCAGAGGCCCACGCCGCGCGCCGCCGGCTTGCCGAGCAGCTCGTCGAGCTCCTTGCGGCGGAGCGTCGCGCCGCCGGCGAGCGCCTCGCGCAGCGCCGCCGCCGCGGCCTCCATCCCGGCCTCGGTCATCTCGCGGCGGCCGGTCCGCAACCAGTGCGCCCCGACGGGCCTCGCGGACGGCGACCGCGAGCGGCCAGTAGTCGGCCGCGGGGACGAGGTGGATCGTGCTGCGCATCAGCGTCCCCTGGATCACGCTGCGCCCTTCGAGCCCACGGGTCAGGGCGTCGCGCTCGAAGCCGTCGAGTCGCGACCACAGGCCGATGTACATCGACGGCGCGTACTGGGCCTGCAGCCCACCCATCCGCGGGATCGGCGCGCGGGTGCGCTCGAGCAGCCCCTGGCGGGCGAGCAGCGCGCGGTTGAGCGCGCGGGCGGAGAGGACGCGCTCGGTCACGTCCGGCGGGCGACGGTGAGCGCGGGCGGCGTCACGCCCCGCGACGGCCCCGCTCAGGCGGCCTGGGCCGTCGCGCCGGGGCGGCTCCCGGCCTCGAGCCGCGCGACCAGCTCGTCGAGCCGGAGCTCCTCGAGGCCGTGCGCGACGGCGTCGAGCTCGCCGGCGCAGAACTCGACGAGCCGGCGACCCTCCTGGCAGAGCTCGAGCGTCTCGCGGAGGCCGGCCTCGCTGGAGTCGAGGCGGCGGATGACCTCCTCGATGCGGGTGCAGGCGGTCTCGTAGGTGAGGGTGGCAGCGTCACTCATGGCTGTTCACCGTAGGGCTGGGGCCGGACGGACAGCGTGCCGTCGTGCAGGCGCAGCGTGAGCTCGGCGTGCTCCCGCGCGGCGGCCGCGGAGGTGACGGGCTCGCCCGCCGGGTCCTCGACGAGCGCGTAGCCGCGCTCGAGCGCGCGCTGCGGCTCGTGGGCTGCGAGCGCGAGCGCGAGGCGCTCGAGGTCGCGCGCGCGCCCAGCCTGCTCGGCGCCCGCCGCGGCCCGTGTCTTGCGCTCGAGCACGAGCGCGTTGATCGCGGTGTGGCGCCGGGCGGCCGCAACGCCGCGGCGGCCGCTCGCGCGCAGCTCGCGCGCGTGCTGGTGGAGGCGCGTGCGATGGCGCGCGACGTGGTCGGCGGGCGCGCGCGAGAGCTGCGCGAGCGCGCGGGCGCGCTCGACGATCGCCAGCCGCGAGCGCCGCTCGAGCCGCGCGGCGAGGCCGCGCAAGCGATCGCGCGCCGCGGCGCAATCAACGGGCACGGCGGCCTCGGCGGCATGTGTCGGCGTCGAGCACGCCACCGCGGCGACGTCGTCGATCAGCGTGTGGTCCGTGTGGTGCCCGACGGAGGAGATGACCGGAACGCGCAGGAGCGCGACGGTGCGGCACAGCGTCTCGTCGCAGAACGCGAACAGGTCGGCGAGCGAGCCGCCGCCGCGCGCGACGACGATCACCTCGACCTCCTCGCAGGCCGCGAGGTCCTGCAGCGCGCGCGTGATCGCGGGCGCGGCGTGGCGGTCCTGCACCGGCGCGAAGGCCCAGACGATCCGGCCGGCCCAGCCGCGGCGGCGCAGCCCGGCGAGCACGTCGTCGCGCGCCTTGCCACCCTCGCCGGAGACGACGCCGATCGTGCGCGGCAGCGAGGGTCTGATCAGGCGCTTCTGCGGCTCGAACAGCCCCTCCTCGGCGAGCGCGCGGCGCAGGCGCTCGACCTGCGCGAGCAGGTCGCCCTCGCCGGCGACGCGCAGGCGGGTGACCGAGAAGGAGAACGACGGCGACGACGTGCGCGAGCCGGGGTAGAAGTCACAGCCGCCGGCGGCCACCACGACGGCGCCGTCGCCGAGCGTGTCGAGCCCGAGCATGTCCCAGTCCTTGCGCCACATCGAGCACGGCAGCGCGCCCGAGCCGTCGCGCAGCTCGAACCACACCTTCGCGCGGCCGACCTTCAGGCCGAACACCTCGCCGAAGACCTGCACGCGCGTGAAGCCGCGCAACCGGTCACGCAGCGCCGCCGCGTACTCGCCCACCGGCCAGGGGCCGGACAGGCGGCTGCCGGGGATGCCGTCGGGGTGCGGAGCGGGGTCACGCATGAACCGAAAGAACCTACGCCCGGGTCCGGCGGTTCCTAAGGCGACGTTCGGCGCCACGCGCGTGTCCTCCACCGCCCGCGCCAGCATCGTCGGCGACGCGTTCGAGGCCGACCACGAGCCCGCGGCGGCCGACCGCCCCGGCGAACTCGCGGACGAAGTTGCCCGGGCCGCAGGCGATGTCGAGCACGGCATCCCCGGGCGCCCGCTCGAGCAGCTCCAGCGCGATCCGGCGCTCGCCCGCCATGCCGGGGCCGAGCGGGCCCATCAGCACGCGGCCCCACGCCGGCCGCCACCAGCGCTCGGAGACGATCAGCAGCCCGCGCGGGCCGGGTCGAGCAGACCGATCGCGCGCTCGACGCCGGCCGAGAGGCTCACCCGCTGGTCGGGCCCTCGATGCGAGGCGAAGCCGGTGACGAGCCGCCAGGCGAGGCAGTGGGCAGCTCGTCGTCGCCCAGCGAGGGCAACGCGCGCTGGCCGTCCTGGGCCGGCTCGCCGCGCAGCTCGCCCGTGAACCCGAGCCGCTCGAGGCGGGCGATCTCCTGCTCGCCGAGGAGCCGCGCGGGATCCTCCGGCGGCAGGCCGCGGATCAGCGTGCGGATGCGATTGCGCAGCTGCAGCGCGAAATGCGGGGTCGACGCGCCCATCAGCTGGCGCACGTCGTCGACCGTGACGTCGCGGTCGTGGCGGAGGCGCTCGGGCTGCTCGGCTTCGGCCATGCGCCGGATCTTACGAGGACGGCTGCACGGGCTGGATCTCGAGCAGCGCGTCGATCCGCGACTGCACGTCGACGGAGAGCGCCGACTCGTCGCCGATGATCCAGCCGTGGTTGTAGACGCCGCGGACGGGATCGTCGGCGTAGCCCGGCTGGATGTCGAGCAGGTAGTCCTGCACCGCGCGCGGGAGCGCGTTGGCGCCGGTGACGACCACCAGCGGGCCGTAGGTGCCGGAGGCCGACAACGGCGCCGCCGCCGCGGCGTCGACCGGGCGCTTCGTCGAAGCGAACACGATCCCGTGGCCCGGATCGACCGCGTGCCAGCCGAAGCGGCCGTCGGTGAAGCGCGCGAAGGCGATCGCGTTGGCGACCGGGTCCGTGCCGGAGATGCGGCGCGCCGTGCCGAGATCGCCGAGGCTCTTGAGCACCTTGTCGGAGATCGCCGACGCCGGCCCGAGGACGTAGATGCGCGGGCGGCGGTGGGCGATGATGGCGGCCTGGGTGGCGGGCGGGATGCGGTCGCGGTCGGCCCACAGGACCGGATCGCCGGCCTTCGCGGCCCAGGCCGCGGCAGGCATCGCGAACTCGGGCGCGCTCGAGGGCGCGACCACCACCGCGCGGGTCGGCGCGCCGGCCGCCGCGGTGTGCAGGCGGTCGATCGCCTGGGCGAGCTCCGAGGGGTCGGCGCCCTCGAGGTCGGAGCTGCGCAGGCGCTTCGGCGTCGCGGTCTTGCCGACGCGGATGACCTGCGCCTTGCCGGCCTTCTCGGCGCCCGTCGGAGCGAGCGCGTCGAGCGCGGACTGCGTCGCGTCGGGCAGCTTGTCGCCGTCGCTGAGCAGCAGCGGCGCGCGCAACGGCAGGCTCATCAGCTGCGCGGCGGAGATCGCGGAGCGCCAATCCTTGCCGTCGACGAGCGTGACAGCGGCCGGGCGGGTGTCGCGCGAGCGCGCGGTGTAGGTCGCCTGGGCGACGCCCGCGGCGTCGGCGATCGGGTCGGCGCCGCCCACCCGCGTCGTGTTCTTCGAGGCGAAGCCGGGGAAGCCGAGGCCCTGCGCGGCCTTCTTGTCGTCGCCGCGCTTGCCCACCACAGGTTGGCGCGGCTTGTCGGCGGAGCCCTTGCCGCCTCCGCCGCAGCCGGCGGCGAACGCCAGCAGGACGAACATCAGGAGGAGCGCTCGGACGGCCACCGTGGACACGCTATCCGTTGTCCAAGTCGGCCTCCGCCGTCCGCGCTCGCGCGCCAACCCGGCAGAAGTTGCTCAAGCCGACCGGAGGTGCCGCCGATCGCTGGTTGAGCATCACGCGGCACGTGGGTATACAGTGCCGCGGAGAACGCCGAGTTCCCGGTGGTCATGCCGGGGAGCGGGGGACCCAGTTGTGTGGGGCGAGTCGCATCCAGAGTGATGCGAGGCGCGAGCTCTTTCAGCGCCAGCCCGTCAGCTAACCCCGTAGGCATACGAAAGAGGGTTTCGGATCGCCGTGCGGGGCTTCTGCCTTGTCTTTTTCTTGCTGTGCCTGTGCGTCGCCCCTGCGGGCGCGCTCGCTTCGGCACCCACGGGCGGGGCCAGCTACACGCCGCCTGCGCCGCCTCCACTGCCGCCGCCGGACCCGAGCACGGTCGTGCCGGGCCCGCTGCCGACGGTTCCCGGCGCCCAGGCTGTGCTGCTCCCGGACGGCACCGCTGCCGCCCCGCAGGGCGCGCCGCTGCAGGTGCAGGCCGCCGTGTGGGCCGCCAACACGATCCAGAAGCTGCCCTACCGCTACGGCGGCGGCCACGCCTCCTTCGTCTCACGCGGCTACGACTGCTCCGGCACCGTCTCCTTCGCACTCAAGGCCGCCGGGCTGCTCAAGCGCCCGCTCGACTCGGGCAGGTTCATGCGCTACGGCGCCCGCGGCCCCGGCCAGTGGTTCACGATCTACACGAACCCCGGCCACGCCTACGTCGTGATCGCCGGGCTGCGCCTGGACACGAGCTCGGCCGGCGCCGGTGGCGGCAAGGGCCCGCGCTGGCGCGCCAAGGGCCGGCCCGTCGCGGGCTACACGGTCCGCCACCCGCGCGGCTTCTAGCGCCTCCGCGCCGCGCAAGACTGGCCGGGCGCCACGGGCCGGGGTATACCATCGCCACCTCGACTCACCGACATTCACAGGAGGCCATCGTGGCCGGCATGGGCGGACGCATGTCCATCGTCATCAAGGCGAAGATCAACAAGCTGCTCGACAAGGCCGAGGACCCGGGCGAGACGCTCGAGTACTCCTACCAGCGCCAGATGGAGCTGCTGCAGAACGTCAAGAAGGGCATCGCGGACGTCGTCACGTCCAAGAAGCGCCTCCAGATGCAGCAGTCCAAGCTCGAGCAGCAGGTCGTCAAGCTCGACACGCAGGCGCGCCAGGCGCTTGCCGCCGGCAAGGAGGAGCTCGCGCGGACGGCGCTCGAGCGCAAGCAGTTCGCCCAGGGCGAGCTGCAGTCGCTCGACCAGCAGGTCGTCGAGCTCGAGCAGCAGCAGCAGTCGCTGATCCAGAAGGAGCAGCAGCTGCGTGGCAAGATCGACCAGTTCCGCACCAAGAAGGAGGTCATCAAGGCGCAGTACTCCGCTGCCGAGGCCTCCGTCAAGATCTCCGAGGCCGCGACCGGGGTCGGGGAGGAGATGGCCGACGTCGGCCTCGCCATGCAGCGTGCCCAGGACAAGACGGAGAACATGCGCGCCAGGGCCGGCGCGATGGAGGAGCTCGAGGCCGCCGGCGCGTTCGATGACAATCTTGCCCTCGGCTCGGGCGGGGACGACATCGACCGCCAGCTGCACGAGCTGACGTCCCAGACCCAGGTCGACGACGACCTCGCCAAGATGAAGGCCGAGCTCGGCTCCGGCAGCGGCGGCGACGCCCCGGCGCTCGAGCCGGGCAAGGAGGCGGGCGCGTGATCGTCCGCATCTCGACGGAGAACCAGTACGTCTTCCCCGACGATCAGGCCGACCGCCTCAACGACCTCGACAACGCGGTCGTCGCGGCGATCGCGGCGGAGGACGAGGACGCCTTCCACGAGGCGTTCGAGGAGCTGCTCGCGCTCGTGCGCGCCGAGGGCACGCCGCTCGACGCCGAGGAGCTCGAGGAGTCCGACGTGATCCTCCCGCCGCCGGACACCTCCTTCGTCGAGGCGTCCGCCGAGTTCACCGGCGAAGGGCTGATCCCCGACTAGCGCGGCGCGCGCGTAAGGACGACGCGCCGGACGAGCCGTGCACGGCCACCGTCGGCGGCCCGGGCGGACACCGAGACGGTGAGGACCGCGCGGCGCCGTGAGGCAAGCTGTCGCCGCGCGCGGCGGCTGAGGCGGATGCGCAGCGTGCGAACCCTGGGTGACAGCCGCGCCACCGCGCGCTGCCCATGTTCGGAGGGCTGGTCGGTGATCCAGACCGTGGGCACCTGCTGGATCGTCCCCTGCTGCTCCTGGGGCACGCTGCGGTTTCCGGCCCGGTCGACGGCCGTCACCCTGAAATCGTGCTGCCCCTGCTGCTCGTTGGTGATGCGGAGCTTCGGTGGGGTGCGGTCGACGGTCCAGTGGCCAGGACTGCGAAGGCGAGAAAGCTCCCTTCTCTCACCGGATCCTACCGCGCGTGACACTACGCCAACGGCCGGGGACCCGCTAGATCGGGATGCCCCAGAGGGGGAACCAGCGCTCGAGCTGCGCCTCGACGGGCAGCTCGGCGCCGATCTGGGCCTGCAGGCGCAGCTCGCGCTCGGAGTCGCGCTGCTGCGGGCCGCCCCCGGGCACGAAGGGATAGAACGCACCCCGCTTGTAGTTGTAGATCCAGTAGACCGGCCTGTCCTGGGCGTCGCGGAACGCGAACACCGCGCACAGCACGCGCTCGCCGTAGCCGCCCGCCTCGAGCGCGCTCGAGACCGCGTTGACGCCCACCACCAGGTCCTCGAAGTCAGGATCGCCGAGCACCATCCAGCGGTAGCCGAACTTGTCGTCGGTCTTCTCGACCGCCGTGCCCGTGTCCTCGCCCGTGCCGCGCACGAGCTCCTCCATGTCGGCGACGATCGCGTCGAAGTCGGACGTGCCGAGCGGCTGGAAGACGATCGCGGCCTTGCCGGAGCTCTTGAGGCCGAGCTCGGTGTCGAGCGTGACGCCGGCCGTGCTCATCGCGAACAGCCGGTCAGCGGCCGGCTTCTTGATCTTGCGCTTGCCGGTGAGAACGTCGAAGAGGCCCATGGCCTCTCAGGTTACGCCCGGCCCTGAAGCTGCGCCTCGAGCCGCTGCAGGGCCTCGATGCGCTTCTCCATCGGCGGGTGCGTGGCGAAGAGGCCGGAGATCGCCGACTTCGTCGCGGGCGGGAAGAAGTAGAACGCGCTCAGCTCGCTCGACGCCCGCAGGTCCTGCTGCGGGATCCGGTGCATGCCGCTGTTGATGCGCATCAGCGCCGAGGACAGCGCGCTCGGGCGCCCGGTGATCATCGCGGCGCCGCGGTCGGCGGCGAACTCGCGGTAGCGCGAGAGCGCCCGCATGAGGAAAAACGAGATGACGTAGACGACGAGCGAGACCAGGATCAGCACGAACGCGCTGGGGTTGTCGTCGTCGTCGCCGTAGCCGCCGCCACCGCCGAAGAGGAAGCCGAACTGCACGATGTAGGCGGCGATCGTGGCGAAGAAGCCGGCGAGCGTCATCACCAGCACGTCGCGGTTGCCGACGTGGGTGAGCTCGTGCGCGAGGACGCCCTCGAGCTCGGCGGGGGACAGCATCTCCATGATCCCCGTCGTGGCGCACACCGTCGCCGACTTCGGCCCGCGGCCGAGCGCGAACGCGTTCGGCATGGCGGTGTCGGCGACCGCGACCTTCGGCTTGGGCAGGTCCGCCTGGATGCACAGCCGCTCGATCATCGCGTGCAGCTCCGGCGCCTCGGCCGGGGTGACCTCGCGGCCGCCCATGGCGTGCAGCGCGAGCTTGTCGCCGCCGAACAGCTGAACGGCCGCGAGGCCGCCCGCGATCACGGCGACGGTGACGCCGTTGACGCCGCTCGTGAGCAGCGCGGCGACGAGCCCGACGTAGAGCGCGCCGAGGAGGAAGAAGACCAGGGTCATCCGGATCTGGAGCCCGGTGTCCTTGCCGAATGTGGAAGAGCGTGCCATGTGCTTACGAAGTATAAGCGGTAAGTCCGGCGGCGGCCGAAAGGTTAGGGGGCGCTTAGGATCAGGGGGTGACGACGACCGAGCTGACCTCGAAGCGCTGGGACGCCATCATCGTCGGCGCAGGGCACAACGGGCTGACCGCCGCCGCCTACCTCGCCCGCGCCGGGCGCCGCGTGCTCGTGCTCGAGCGCCGCGACCAACTCGGCGGCGCCTGCACGCTCGAAGAGCCCTGGCCGGGCTACGCGATCTCGCCGTGCGCCTACCTCTGCGGGCTCCTGCACCCGCTCGTGGTCGAGGAGCTCGGGCTGCACCGTCACGGCTACGAGCTGATCCCGCTGCGCCACGAGGACCCCTACATGACGGTCCCGCACGAGGACGGCAGCGCGTTCACGGAATGGATCGACGAGGAGCGGACGGTGGCCGAGCTCGGCGAGGCCGACGGGCGCGGGTACCGCGAGTACGTCGCGCTCAACGCCCGCATCCGCGACGCCCTGCGCCCCGCCGGCCCGGACGACCTGTGGCTCGCCGAGCCGCCCTCGCGCGCGCTCATCGAGGAGCGCCTCGGCGGCGACGAGGTCGCGATCGCGACGCTGTTCGAGGACGCCTACACGACGATGCTCGAGCGCTTCTTCTCACCCCGGGTCGTCGACGCGCTGGCCGGGCAGGGTGTGATCGGCACGTTCGCCTCGCCGCGCGACGCCGGCACCGCCTCGATCGCCTGGCACCACTCGAGCGGGCGCCTCACGGGCTATCCGGGCGCGTGGACGTACGTGCGCGGCGGGATGGGCCGCGTGTCGTTCGCGATCGCCGGCGCCGCGCGCGAGGCGGGCGCGGTGATCGCCACCGGCGTGCCGGTGGGGGCGATCCGGCCCGGCGAGGGCGTGGAGCTCGAGGACGGCCGCCGCATCGAGGCGCGCGCGGTCGTCTCCAACGCCGACCCGCGGCGGGCGCTCGCGCTGCTCGACGGCGCGGCCCCGGCGGCGTTCCGCGAGCGCGTCGAGGCCCAGCCGTCCGAGAGCCCGGTGCTGAAGGTCAACTTCGCGCTCTCGGATCTCCCGCGCTTCCCGCAGGCGGAGCACGCCACGCGCGGCAGCGTCAACGTCACCGCCGGCGCCGACGCGCTGCACCGGGCCTGCCGCGCCGCGCAGGCCGGCGGGGTCGCCGACGAGCTGTGGTGCGAGCTCTACTTCCAGACCGTGGCCGATCCGAGCGTCGCGCCGGCGGGCCGGCACGTGATGAGCGCGTTCTGCCAGTACGTGCCCTACCGGCTCGCCGAGGGCGACTGGGACTCGCGGCGCGACGAGATGGCCGACCGCGTCGAGGCCTCGATCGAGCGCTTCGCGCCGGGCTTCCGCGACCTCGTCGTCGAGCGCGAGGCGCTCGCGCCGCCCGACGTCGAGCGCAAGATCGGCCTCACCGGCGGCCACATCTTCCAGGGCGAGTGCCTGCCCGAGTACATGTGGGATCGGCGGCTGCCCTACCGCACCGGCGCCGAGGGCGTCTACCTGTGCGGTGCGGGCACGCACCCGGGCGGCAGCGTCATCGCCGCCAATGGCCGCAACGCCGCGCTGGCGGTGGATTCCGACCTCGGCGGAGCGCAGGTGTAGGCTTCTCCTGCCGAATTCCCTGCAACGCGCGGGGAAGCGGGGGATCCACAGATTCATTGGGGCGAATCCCGGGCTGATGCCCGAGTAGCGCGCAGCGCGAGCCCGTCAGCTAACCCCGTAGGCAGCGCACATGATCGGCTCGGCGTCGCCCACTCGGGAGAAATCCCTGCACACTGCAGGATTCTTTGCATGCTCCATAAGCAGGCGCCCTGCCCTGGTGACCAGGGCGGAGGGGTCCTAGAGTGCTGCGCCGCATGCGTCTGTCGCGGCTCGGCCTCCTGTTTGCGGTGGTACTGCTCCCGCTCGCTCTGTGGGCGGCGCTGCCTGTGCTCTCCGACGGCTCGCCGCGCTCGCGCGCGGCGTCGCTGGGCTCGAAGATCGACCAGAAGCGCCGCGCGATCGAGCAGAAGAAGGGCCGCG
>JBBQLH010000017.1:0-52577 GCA_038327685.1 Solirubrobacterales bacterium | reverse complement strand
TTCACCATCACGAAGGCCGCTACCGGCATCGTGACGCGTTCCTGCACCACTGGCGGCTCCTACGGCTGCCCGACCAGCGGCAGCTGGTAACCCCGCACCGACCACGCACTCCGCGAAGCGGGCCCTCCGGGGCCCGCTTCGCCGTTGAGCCGTCAGCCGTTTGTCGACTGGCCCTCAAGCCCCGGTGGCGGTGTGTCGAAAGATGATCGATGCGGACTCGCGCCAATCAGCTTCGACGTGCCGATGGCTTCACGCTGATCGAGACGCTCGTTGCCACGATCGTGCTCGTTGTCGGGGTGCTCGCCACCCTCGGGCTGTACCAAAGCGCAAACCGGGCCACCGTCACCACGCGCTCGCGCGAGGGGGCCACCAGCCTGACGCGCGAGCTCGTCGAAGGGGCACGCGGGATCCCGTACGACAAGCTCGTCGCGACGGACCTCGTCCCCGAACTGCAGAAGCTCCCCGGCCTCGAGGACTCCGCGATCGGGACGGGCTACACCATCCAGCGCCGCAACACCCTCTACACGATTGACGCGATCGTCTGCACGATGGACGACGCCAAGGACGGGGGCGGACCGCGGCCGAGCGGGCTGACCTTCTGCGCCGACAGCGTCGCCGCCGGCACAGCGGACAAGAACCCCGAGGACTATCGCCGCGTCACCATCACCGTGAGCTGGAAGCGTGACAACTACACCCGCCAGGTCGAGGAGTCGGGGATCGTCAACAACCCGGGCAGCGCGACCGGGCCCGCCGTCCGCACGCTCTTCGTCGACTCGGTCGCGGCGCCCTACGAGATCACGGACCCCGCGTCCACGTCCCTGCTCATGAAGCTCACGACCTCGAGCAAGCCGACGACCGTGAGCTGGAGCCTCGACGGGACGACGCAGACGAGCATGCCCACCGCGGTCGACACGACCCGGTTGCTCTGGCAGTTCAATTGGCCCACTCCCACGACCCTTGACGACGGTCCCTACCTCGTCTCCGCGGAGGCGTTCAACCAGTACGGCGTCTCCGGCCCTGGGCGTACGGAGACCGTCACGCTGAACCGCTTCCCGCCCCGGAAGCCGATCCGCTTCGCCGGCGGCCGTTCGGGCACCCTGCTGCCGATCGTCGAGATGGAATGGGCGGCCAACACCGAGCGCGACATCATCGGCTACGAGGTCCAGCGCATCGACGACGGCGCGGTCATCTGCGACTTCGCCTCGCAGGGTCTCTCCACGACCTGCACGGATCAGACGCCGCTCAACACGGCGACCTCCAGCTACCACGTCCGCGCCTACGACAAGGCCCCCACGACCGGCGCGCCGCGAACTGGTGCCTGGTCCGACCCGCTGGTCATCGTGCTCGCCAACCAGGCCCCCTTCGCGCCATCGATCGTTTCGTCGTCCGCGTCGGGCGGCGTCGTCTCTATCAGGTGGAAGCGCCCGAGCCCTGTCGAGGACGTCGACCCGGGCGACAGCATCGCGTTCTATCGCGTCTACCGCGATGGGGTGCTGGTCGCCGACCGTTACGACCGCTACTACGACTCGGGCTCCACGGTCGACTGGCAGGACAAGACGCTCGGTGGCACGGCGCACACCTACTGGGTCACGGCCGTCGACCAGCACTTCGCCGAGTCGCCCATGGTCGGCCCCGTGGTGCAGGGACCATGACCGGCGCCCGCGACGAGAGCGGTTTCACGATCATCGAGCTCGCCGTGTCGGCGCTCATCGCGATGATCGTGTTCGGCGCGACGCTCACGGTCTTCGAGTCCATGAGCAAGAACCAGCGCCACAACGAGCAGACCAACGACTCCCAGCAGGTCGCGCGCGTGACGCTCGACCGCCTTGCGCGCCAGCTACGCAACCTGGCCAGCCCGAGCACGGTCACCTTGGCGGCGGGGACGCTCCCGCGCTCGGTCGACCTCGACCTCCCGTACGACCTCATCTTCCAGGACACCGATCAGTCGAAGCCCGCCGGGAGTCTCAACTCGGCCAACGTGCGGAGGGTGCGCTATTGCCTGGACACGACGACGCCCACCCGTGGCAAGCTCCTGATGGAGACGCAGTCCTGGACGACGGCCCTCACGCCCGCCGTCCCCGCCGCGACCGCGTGCACGATGACGGACACAGGCTGGGACACTCACGTCTTGGTGGCCGACTACGTCACCAATAAGCTCGGCGATCGCCCGCTGTTCATCTACTCTGGCAACCCGGGCCTGATCACCGCCACGGACTCGGCCTCGCGCGCTGATATCGCGCGCATCGAGGCGAACCTCTTCATCGACCCCGATACGACCGCGCGTCCTGCGGAGACTCAGATCGGCTCGAGCGTGATCCTGCGCAACCAGAACCGCGAGCCGCAGTCGGCGTTCACGCTCACCGTGACCAACCCCACCTCGACCCCGCGCCTGCTCCAGCTCAACGGCTCGGCGTCCGCGGACCCCGAAGGCCAGGCGCTCGACTACGTCTGGTACGTCGACGGCGTCGCGATCACCACGAAGGGGATCGTCGTACAGATCTCGGTCACCCCAGGCACCCATACCTACGCGCTCCACGTCACCGATCCGGCCGGCCTCGAGGGCGTTTCCGCCACCCAAACAAAGACTCTGTGAGATGACCAACTCCCGCCTCCACCGTGAAGATGGCATGGCCCTCGTCATGGCCATGATCGTCATGACCCTGCTGCTCGCCATCGGGTTCGCGCTGCTCTCGAGTACCGACAATCAGCGCAACGACTCGCGCCGCGAGCGCACACGCGAGTCCTCCTTCCAGCTGAGCGAGGGTGCGCTCAACGCACAGATCTTCCAGCTCTCCACTCGCTGGCCGAGCAGCACGACGGGCCTGGGCGGAGCGAGCGTCGTCTACCCGTCGTCGTGCACGCAGACCTCGACCGCACAGGACTGCCCGAGCATCACCGCCCTCACCGGATCCTTTGACAACGTCGACCAGGCGTCCGGGAACGCGACGTGGACGACACAGGTCCGCGACAACGGCGGCGGGTCGCCCGACTTCTACTCCGACACGCTGCTCTCCCAGCCCACCTACGACGCCAACAACGACGGTTTCATGTGGGTGCGTTCGACCGCTGTCGTGCGTGGCCACCGGCGCACGCTCGTCGCACTCATCAAGGCCGAGCAGACGGTGCTCAACTTCCCCAAGCACACCCTGAGCGCCGGCTTCTTCACCACGACCAACAACGGCAACAAGGTCATCATCGACAACGACGGCGCGTCCAACGAGTTCACGCCCGGCGAGGTCTACGTGCGATGCAACTTCCCCGGCGGCAGCCCGCCCGCGGCCGGCTGCGCGGACTATGAGTCCGACAAGGGCCAGGTCTCCCCCGAGCGGGTGTTCTCCGATCCCAACCTGCCCAACGCCGTGACGCCCGAGGCGCTCGAAACCCTCCGCTCGTCGGCCAAGGCCGACGGCAACTATTACGCGACCGGCTGCCCCGCGAGCCTCCAGGGCGACGTGCCCGGCGAGATGGTGTTCATCGAGGACGCGAGCGGCTGCTCCAACTTCAACGGCAACTCCGACTACAACACGATGGCCAAGCCGGGCTACGTGGTCATCGGCAAGGGACCGATCACGATCAATGGCGGCGCGACGTTCTATGGCGTCATCTACCACGCCAACATCGACGACTCGAACGCCGCGCTCGTCAATCTGGGCGGCAACTCCGAGATCAACGGCGCGGTCACGATCGACGGCCGGGGCGGCATGTTCGCGGGCTCCAGCAAGGAGAACATCATCTGGAACCCCAACGTCTTCAACAACCTGAAGGCGTTCGGCACCGCCGCGATCGTGCAGAACACGTTCCGCGAGATCTCGGCCACCTCCTGACTCTCAAGCGGCGCCGCCACGGTGCCGATAGGAACCCCGTGCTCAAGAGGAACCGAAACAACAAGCAGGCAGTCGTCGGGCTCGATCTCGACCCGAGCCACATCGCCGCCGCCGAGGTCAGCGTCAACGGCCACATCGCCATCAAGCGCGGCGCCTACGCCGAGCTCCGGCCCGGCATCCTGCGTGACGGTGAGGTCACCGACGCGCCGGCGCTCGCCGAGGCGCTCAAGACATTCTTCGCCGAGAACGACCTGCCCAAGACCGTGCGCCTGGGGGTCGCCAACCAGCGCATCGTCGTGCGCTCGCTCGACATGCCTCCGCTCGAGGACCCGAAGACGCTCGACGCCGCGGTCCGCGCCGAGGCGCCCGATCACATCCCGATGCCGATGGACGAGGCGATCCTCGACTACGTCCCCCTCGGCCCGGTCCAGACCGTCAACGGTCCCCGCACGCGCGTGGTCATCGTCGCCGCCCGACGCGAGATGATCGACAAGCTCGTCACCGCGTGCCGCGACGCCGGCCTCAAGCTCGAGGGCATCGACCTCGCCGCCTTCGGCATGGTGCGCGCGCTGGCGGCCAAGGACGTCGACGGCGCCGTGCTCTACATCAACGTCGCCGGCCTCACCAACGTCGCCGTGGCCAACCAGTCCGGCTGCCTGTTCACCCGCGCCGCCGCCGGCGGCCTGAGCTCGATCGTCGCAAGCCTCGCCGAGCGCCGCACGCTCACGCTCGAGCACTCGCGCATGTGGATGGGCCACGTCGGTCTGGTCACGCCGCTCGAGGACGTCGAGGGCGAACCCGAGCTCGTGGCCGCGACGCGCGCTACGCTCGAGGAGGGCGTCCACCAGCTCGCCGACACCGTCCGCAACTCGCTCAACTTCTACCGGATGCAGGACAACGCGGAGAACGTGGAGCGTGCGCTCCTCACCGGTCCCGCGGTCTCGATCGCCGGCTTCGCCGAGCGCCTCGCGGAGCAGCTGAGCCTGCCCGTGGAGCCGGCTGTCGTGGCTGCCGAGAGCTCGCTCAGCGAGGACATCGATCCCGGCCGCCTCACCGTCGCCGCCGGGCTCGCGGTCGAGGACCGCTAGCTCCGCTTCACGGCGCCGGGCAGGGTGCTGACAAGATGACGCTCGCAATGACGCTTGCCTACGCTGCCGCAGTCGCCGGCGCGTTCGGGCTGATCCTCGGCTCGTTCCTCAACGTCGTGGCCTACCGGCTCCCGCGCGGCGAATCGCTCGTGTGGCCGGGGTCGCGCTGCCCGTCGTGCGAGACCCCGATCCGCTCGTTCGACAACGTGCCGGTCCTCTCGTGGCTCGTGCTGCGCGGGAAATGCCGCTCGTGCAACACGTCGATCTCGGCGCGCTACCCGGTGGTGGAAGCCGCGACGGCCGTCCTGCTGGTCGCCGTCGTGCTCGCGAAGGGGGCGGATAGAGACGCCTGGCTCGGGCTCGCGTTCGTGCTGCTCCTGGTGCCCGTCACCCTCATCGACTTCGATCACCGGATCATCCCCAACAAACTGATGCTCGTCGGCACCGTGGTCTCGATCGCGATCGTGTTACTGACAAAGCCGGATTCACTCACCGAGCACCTGATCGCGGCCGGCGCCGCCGGCGGCTTCCTGCTCATCGCCGCGCTCGCGTATCCCGCCGGGATGGGCATGGGCGACGTCAAGCTCGCCGGCGTCATGGGCCTCTTCCTGGGCCGCTCCGTCGGCCCGGCGATGCTCTTCGCGCTTGTCGCCGGCTCGGTCGTCGGCGCCTTGATCATCGCCCGCAAGGGCACCAAGGAAGGTCGCAAGACCGCCATTCCCTTCGGCCCGTACCTCGCGTTCGGCGGCCTCGTCGGCCTGTTCGCAGGCGGCGCGATCGTCGACTGGTACCTCGCCACTTTCGCTTGACCTAAAGGCGCGTCGGCCGAGTGCCGATAAGCCAACCGTGACGCGGCGGGGCAGCTTCCCGGACCGCGCCGCCCGTCCCTTCACCTCACCCGAACTGGTCCCCACTCCATGAGAGCAGTCAACCTCCTCACGCCCGAACTGCGCTCCGCGCAGAAGGGCTCCAGCGCCCCGCGGCCCTCCGTCATGGAGACCTCGGGCGGCATCGGCGGGTTCGCCGTGCTCGGCGCGCTCGCGCTGATCGTCGCCGCCGTCGCGGGCAACGTCCTCGCGGGCAACACGGTCAAGGAGCGCACTGCAAGCCTCGCCGCGGTCAGCGCCCAGAACGACGCGACCGTCAAGCGCGCCGCCGAGCTGAAGCCGTACGCGGACTTCCAGACGGTCGCGCAGGAGCGCATCGGCACCGTGCACGCGCTTGCCAGCGCCCGCTTCGACTGGGAGCAGTCGCTGCGAGACCTGTCTCGCGCCCTCCCCTCCAACGTCTATGTCAGCTCGATGAGCGGCGACGTCGGGTCGAGCGCCGCCGGCGGTGGATCGGGCATCCGGTCCGCGATCTCCTCGCCGGCGATCGAGCTCGCCGGCTGCACGCGCAGCCAGCCCGCCGTGGCGACGTTGATGTCCCGCCTGCGCAACATCCAGGGCGTGACGCGCGTCAGCCTCGCGAAGTCCGAGAAGTCCGACGCGGTTGCAGGCGGCACGCAGACGCCGCCCTGCGGCAACGGTTCGCCGCCGAGCTTCGACGTCGTCGTCTTCTTCGAGAAGGCCACCGTGAGCGCCGATCTGGCTGGCGTGACCAAGGCCGTCGACCCGGGCGCCAAGCCCGCCGCGACGCCGGCCCCCACGAAGGACGGCAAGGCCGCCGCGACACCCGCCGCAACCACGGGAGGCACGACCCCATGAGCCGCAGAAACTCGATCGTGCTCATTGCCGTGGCGTTCATCGCCGCGGCGGGCGCCTACTGGATGCTCGTCCTCGCGCCCAAGCGCCAGGAGGCGGTCACGCTGAACACCCAGATCGCGGCCAAGCAGACGGAGCTCGCGCAGGCCGAGGCCTCGCTGGCGACCTACGAGACGGCCCGCGGCTCCTACCGGAGCAGCTACACGAAGATCGCGCGTCTCGGCAAGGCCGTCCCGGCCGACGACGACGTGCGTTCGCTCATGGTGCAGATCAGCTCGGCCGCGAACCGCAGCAAAGTCGACTTCCACTCGATCAGCCTCGACGGCAGCAGCGGAGCGCCGGCCGCCGGCGCAGGCAGCACCCCGGCCGCGTCCGGCGCCGAAGCGGCGCTGACGCCGCCACCCGGAAGCTCGATCGTTGGCTCGGCCGGCTTCTCGACAATGCCCTTCTCGTTCAAGTTCAACGGTGAGTTCGCCAATCTCGGAACGTTCTTCAAGCGCCTTGACCAGTTCGTGACGGTCAAGAACCAGCAGCTCGACGTCACTGGTCGCCTGCTGCTGCTCAACAGCATCACGCTGCAGCCGGACACGGTGAAGGGCTACCCGCTCATCACCGCCGTCGTCAAGGCGAACTCCTATCTGCTGCCCCCGACCCAGGACGTCCTCGCCGCGGCGACGGCTGCGGGCCCGACGGCTGCGGCCGGCGCCGCGCCCACGGCGCCCTCGGACAGCAGTGCCCCCGCAACCACCACGACCGCAACGGTGTCTGGAGTCACTCGATGAGCGTTATCACCAACACGTGGCGCTTTCTCCTTCAGCGCCGGCTGTGGCCGGTCGCGGTCCTGCTGATCGTGGCGGCCGTCGCCGTCCCGACGCTGCTGGCCTCCGAGCCGACCGCAGCGCCGGCTCCCCCCGCCGCCGCGGTCAAGAGCGACACGGCGTCGGTGCTGGCCACCGAGCCGATCGTGGCTCGCGCCGGCGATGGTGACCGCAGCGGTCGCCGCCGCGTGCTCGGTGCGAGCAAGAACCCCTTCAAGCCGAAGGCCACGCCGACGCCGACCCCTGCTCCCGTGAGGGTGACGGACACAGGCGCCGCGGCGCCGGTCACCGGCAGCACCGGCAGCTCGTCGGGCGGCTCGCCGACCGACACGACGTCCCCTGCCGCTCCCGGCACCACGGCGCCCACGACGCCCACGACTCCCGCGACGCCCAAGAAGAAGTACGAGCTCAACGAGCTGACCGTGCGCTTCGGGCCGAGTGACGCCGCCTCGCAACCGCCGCGCAAGGACGTCAAGCGCCTCCAGGCGCTGCCGTCCAACGACCTGCCCGTCCTGATCTACCTGGGCGTGCTCGCCGACAAGAAGACCGCCGTGTTCCTGGTCGACTCGGGCATCGTCGCCCAGGGCGACGGGACCTGCCGGCCCTCGCGCACCACCTGCGAGACGATCCAGGTCAAGGAGGGCGAGACCGAGTTCTTCGACGTCCCCGCCGACGACAGCGGCAGCGACCCCACCGCCGCCCCTGCCGACCCCACCGCCGCCCCTGCCGCCCCCGCCGCCCAGTACCAGCTCGACGTGGTCAAGATCCGCAGGACGACCACGAGCTCGGCCAAGAAGGCGAGCAAGAGCCTCGCCCGCGTCTCCAAGTCGGGCCGCAAGATCGTGCGCGCCCGGATCGCCGGCGACGGGCCGCTGCGCTACCACTACAACGCGAAGACGGGCCGGCTGGAGAAGCTCAGCCACAAGGCCTACAAGGCCGTCGTCGCCAAGGCGGCTCACGCCGCCCGCGCCCACTTCTAGTCTCAGGCCACACGCGGCGCCGGGCCCAGGCCCGGCGCCGCCTAAGCTTGCGGGCGTGTCGCTGCGCCTGATCACGGCCGGGGAGTCGCATGGCCCCGGCCTCACCTGCATCGTCGAGGGGCTCCCCGCGGGCCTCGAGCTCGACCTGCAGGCCATCAACGCCGACATGGCGCGGCGCCAGCTCGGCCACGGCCGCGGCGGGCGCATGAAGATCGAGCGCGACGCCGCCGAGGTCACCTCGGGCGTCCGCCACGGACGCACGCTCGGCGGGCCGATCGCCCTGCTCGTCGCCAATCGCGACTACGCGAACTGGGAGGAGCGGATGAACCCGTGGCCCGTCGAGGCGGCGGTCCCCGAGGTCCACCTGCCGCGCCCGGGCCACGCCGACCTCGCGGGCGTCCAGAAGTACGGCTTCACCGACGTGCGCAACGTGCTCGAGCGCGCCAGCGCGCGCGAGACGGCGGCGCGCGTGGCCGGCGGCGCGATCGCCAAGGCGTTCCTGCGCGCGGTCGGCGTCGAGGTCGTCTCCCACGTCACGCAGATCGGCTCCGTGCGGGCGCCCGAGCCCGACGGCCTCGCGCTCGAGGACTTCGGCGAGGTGGACGCGTCGCCGGTGCGCTGCCTGGATCCCGACGCGTCCAAGGGGATGGTCGAGGAGATCAACGTGCTGCGCAAGCGCAACGAGTCGCTCGGCGGCGTCTTCGAGGTGCGCGCGTTCGGGCTCGTTCCGGGCCTCGGCTCGCACGTCTCGTGGGAGGAGCGGCTCGACGGGCGGATCGGCCTCGCCATGCTCTCGATCCAGGCGATCAAGGGCTGTGGGATCGGCGACGGCTTCGACCTCGCGGGGCGCCCGGGCTCGGCCGCCCACGACGAGATCTTCTTCGACGAGCAACGCGGCTACTTCCGCGAGACCAACCGCTCCGGCGGTGTCGAGGGCGGCATGTCGACCGGCGAGCCGCTCGTCGTGCGCTGCGCGATGAAGCCGCTCCCGACGCTCACGAAGCCGCTGCGCTCGGTCGACATCGCCACCCGCCTGCCGGCCGAGGCGCTGCGCGAGCGCACCGACTCCTGCACCGTTCCGGCGGCCGGGGTGGTGGGGGAGGCGATGCTCGCGATCGTGCTGGCGAGCGCCTACCGCGAGAAGTTCGGCGGCGACCACGTCGACGACGTGCTGGCGGCGCTGGCCGCCTACGAGGAGCGGATCGGGTGGAAGCGGCGACGCCCGCACTCGTCTTCATAGGCTTCATGGGGGCGGGCAAGTCGCTCGCCGCCCGTAGCGCCGCCGCCGCCCTCAACGTCGGCTCGGTCGACTCCGACGCGGTGCTCGAGCAGCGGCTCGGGGCATCGATCGAGTCCTACTTCGACAGCCACGGGGAGCGCGCGTTCCGCGAGCAGGAGGAGGACGCGGTCGCCGAGATCCTCGAGGACCCGCCCGCGCCGGTGCTCTCGCTCGGCGGCGGCGCGGTCGGCTCCGAGCGGGTGCGCGACGCGCTCGCCCGCCACACCGTGGTGCTGCTCGACGTCGACGCCGAGACGGCGTGGCACCGCTGCCGCAACGGCCGCCCGCTGGCACGCGACCGCGACCGCTTCGACGCGCTGCACGCCGAACGCGCACCGCTCTACGCCGGCCTGGCGGACGCGATCCTGCCCGCCGAGCGCCGCGACGAGGTCCGCCAGGCGCTGCCCGCGATCCGCGCGCTGCGCGAGGCTCCGTCGGGCACGAAGCTCCTGTGGGCGGGCGAGTACCCGGTGTTCGTGGGCGAGGGACTGCTCGCGTCGGGCATGTGGCCGCAGCCGGGCCGGCGCTTCCTCGTCACCGACGCGACGGTCGGCGCCCGCTACGCGGACCTGCTGCCGCCGGTCGCGGCCGAGGTCCGCCTCGAGCCGGGGGAGCGCCACAAGACGGTCGCGAGCGTCGACCGCGTGCTGCGCGCGCTGGCAAGCGCCGGCATGGACCACGACGATCACGTCGTCGCCCTCGGCGGCGGAGTGGTGGGCGACGTCGCGGGCTTCTGCGCGGCGATCTACCAGCGCGGCGTGCCGGTCGTCCACGTGCCGACGACGCTCGTCGCCCAGGTCGACTCGGCCTACGGCGGCAAGACCGGGGTCGACCTGCCCGAGGGCAAGAACTACGCCGGCGCCTATCACCAGCCGGCCGCGGTGCTCGCGGACCCGGGCACGCTCGCCACGCTGCCGCCCGAGGAGCTCGCCGCGGGCTGGGCCGAGGTGATCAAGACCGGCCTGATCGCGGGCGGCGAGCTGTGGCGCCGGGTGCGGGGGCGGGAGGCGGTCGAGGCCGACCGCGACCTCGTGCTGGCGTGCGCGCGCGTGAAGCTGCGGATCGTGGCGCGCGACGAGCGGGACGCCGGCGAGCGCCAGACCCTCAACCTCGGCCACACGGTCGGACATGCGATAGAGACCGTCACCGAGTACCGGCGCTACCGCCACGGCGAGGCGGTCGGCCTCGGGCTGCTGGCGGCGCTCACACTCTCCGGCCGCCCGGAGCTGCGCGACGAGGTCGCCGAACTGCTCGCCGGCCGCGGGCTGCCGACCGAGCTCGACGCCGCGATCGACCGCAGCGCGGTCGCCGCCGCCGTCCAGCGCGACAAGAAGCGCCGCGGCGGGCGCGTCGGCTTCGTGCTGCTCGACGCGCCGGGACAGGCGCGGATCGGCTGCCCGGTCGCCGAGGAGGAGCTGGCGGGCGCGCTCGAGGAGCTGGCCGGGCGATGAGGAACCGAGTCGCCGTCCTGCACGGCGTCAACCTCGATGCGCTCGAGCGCCGCCCGCCGGAGATCTACGGCGGGCTCTCGCTGACGCTGCTCGAGCAGAAGATCTCCTCGTTCGCCCACGAGCTCGGTCTCGAGGCGCGCTTCTTCCAGTCCAACCACGAGGGCGACTTCGTGGATGAGCTCCACCGCAGCGGCGACTACGCCGACGGGCTGATCCTCAACCCGGGCGCGTGGACGCACTACGCGTGGGCCCTGCGCGACGCGGTCGAGGTCGCGGGCCTGCCCGCGGTCGAGATCCACCTCTCCGACCCCGAGAGCCGCGAGGAGTGGCGGCACGTGTCGGTGCTGGCCGACGTCGTGGTCGCGCGCGTGATGGGCGAGGGCGTCGCGGGCTACCGCACCGCGCTCGCGCGGCTGAAGGAGGAGATGTGAGCCGCGCGGACCGCGTCGCCGGCCGGCTCGGCGAGCGCGAGGCCGACCTGCTGCTGGTCTCCGACCTCGTCAACATCCGCTACCTCACGGGCTTCACCGGCTCGAGCGCGATGGCCGTCGTGGGGGCCGACACGCGCCGCTTCATCACCGACTTTCGCTACATCGAGCGCGCGAAGGCTGAGGTCACCGGCTTCGACCACGAGCGCGCGCCGCAGGAGTTCGCGGAGGCGCTCACGGAGGGCTGGCCCGAGGGGTCGGTGCGGCTGGGCTTCGAGGATCACAAGGTCAGCGTGCGCCAGCACGCTCGTCTGCGCGAGCTGCTCCCGGACCGCATCGAGCTCGTGCCCGCGGGCGGGCTCGTCGAGGCCGAGCGGTCGGTCAAGGAGCCGGCGGAGGTGGACGCGATCCGCGTCGCGGCGGCGCTCGTCGACGACATCTACGCGTGGCTGTTCGAGGTGGGCATCGTCGGGCGCACGGAGCGCGAGGTGGCGCTGGCGCTGGAGGAGGAGATGCGCCGCCGTGGCGCGACCGGGCCGAGCTTCCCCTCGATCGTCGCCTCGGCCGAGCACGGCGCGCTGCCGCACGCCGAGCCGCGCGACGTCGAGATCGCCCCGAACGTGCTCGTGACGCTCGACCTCGGGGCCGTGGTCGACGGGTACTGCTCGGACTGCACCCGCACGTGGGCGACGGGCGAGCTCGACGACGACCTGACCGCGATCTACGTCCTCGTCCTGCGCGCGCAGGAGGCGGCCCTCGGAGCGGTGCGAGCCGGGCCGACGGGGCGCGAGCTGGACGCCGTCGCGCGCGATCTGATCGCCGCCAAGGGGCACGGGGAGCACTTCGGCCACGGGCTCGGCCACGGCGTCGGGCTCGAGGTCCACGAGGGCCCGCGGCTGGCGCGATCGGCCACCGAGCCGCTGGTGGCGGGGAACGTGGTGACCGTGGAACCGGGCGTCTACCTCCCGGGCCGCGGCGGTGTGCGGATCGAGGATCTCGTCGTCGTGACCGAGAAAGGGTGCGATGTGCTGAGCGCCACCTCGAAGGCACCAGCCACCGTCAGCTGACCCTCTCAAGCGTCCGAGGGTTCGAGCCGATAGGGGCCAAGATGACTTCCCTCGCCCGCATTCGCCCCTCACTGCGCCGGGCCGCCTTCATGGCCGCCCTCAGCGCCCTCATGATTCCCGCGACTGCGGGTGCCGCCGTCCACGCCGACGCTTCTGCTAAGCACAAGAAGAAGGCCAGGCTGCCCGTGGTCACGCGCGTGGCGCCGATGCAGGTCGCGATCGGGCAGAAGCTCGAGATCCGTGGCCGCTACTTCCGCCGCGGTCGCAACAGGAACACCGTCGTGTTCAAGCGCACGGGGGGCAAGGCCATCTTCGTGAAGGCCGATGTCGGCACCACCAAGCTGCTGCGCCTCACCGTGCCCGCGAAGCTCAAGGCCGCGCTGGCCACCCGCAACGGCGCTCCGGTGCCGACGCGCTTTCACCTGCGCGTGCTCGCCAAGAAGTTCGGCAAGCGCTTCACGAAGAACTCGCGCTCGCCCGTCGTCGGGCCCGAGCTCCCCCCGACGCCGGCTGCGAGCCACCTCGCCGCGGCCGACGGCGACTGCGATGGCGACGGCATCAAGAACGGCATCGAGACCGACGACGACGGCGATCTCATCGACGACAACACCGAGCTGCGCTACAAGACCGACCCCTGCAAGGCCGACTCTGACGGCGACGGCGTCACCGACGGCTACGAGATCCAGTCGGCGCGCGACCTCAACGACGACGAGTACCAGATCGCCCAGACCATCCTCCCCTACCCGGAGAAGCGGCCGTACCCCAACGCGCTGTTTCCCGACGCGAACGTCGACTACGACGGCGACTCGCTCAGCCTCGGCGAGGAGTTCGCGCTCTGGCAGGCCTACCGCGACAACGACGGGCTCGACCCGCTGATCTACTCGGACGGCAATCAGTATTCGCTGTACGATCGCGACGGCACAGGCCACCGGCCCGGCGCCCCTCGCCACGACCCGTACGCCAAGCACGCTGACTTCCTCAACTGGGCTCAGGGCGCCGGCTACCTCACGGTGTCCTCCGGCGGCCCGACCTACGACCTGCGCGACTTCAACCATGACGGGGCGGTGTCAGCTGTCCCCTCAGGGAACTACGACCGCTCGGAGCAGGGGTACTTCGACTTCGACTCGAACGGGAAGCTCTCCGACGACGAGCGCGACGAGGACGCCGACGGCTTGACGAACTACGACGAGGCGCACGGCCGGCTCGTGCCCGTCTATTGGGCCGCCTGCTACACCAGCGAGTCGCCCTACCAGGTGGCTTACGCGGGCACGAACATCGTCGATCCCGACACGGACGGCGACGGCGTACGCGACGGCGCGGACGACCAGGACCACGACGACATCCCGAACCTCGCCGAGATGAGCCGTAACGCGGCGAGCCCTCAGCCCGGTCACACGATCGTTAAGCGATGCGACAACGAGGGCGCGGTCAAGCTGACGCCTGACGCGGGCCGCGTCAACCCGTTCAATCCCTGCCTGCCCAACGTCACCGCACGCACCTGCACGCGGCACCCCGGCCTCGACGGCGCCGCGGCACCGTTCGACGGCTCGGACTACTTCGTCCTGAACTAGGCGCCGAGATCGACCTCGTCCCGAACCGGGCCCGCCACCGCGGGCCCGGTTCGCTTAAAGGATCGCCGCGACCTGCCGATGAGAATCGCATGGACTCCCGACTTCGCACACTCGCTCCCTGGATCGCCTTCGGAGTCCTCGGCTCCGCCCTCCTCGCCTGGCTCGGCCTGGTCGGCTACTACTGGACCGATTACGACACAGAGGCCGCGCCGGCCTTTGCGGTGCTGGTGCGCGGTGATGTCGGGAGCTTCCTCCAGCATTGCCCCGCCTACGGCGGATCGCTGATCATGCGCGCGCCGTTCGCGCTGGCAGCGTCCGCGCTGGGTGGCGGAGATGTGGCCGTGTTCCGAGCCGTCGGCTTCCCGTGCCTGCTCGCCGGCGCCGCGCTCGGCGTGGTGCTCGCCGCGAGCCTGCTCGCCCGCGGCGGCGGCCGCGGGACGGCCGCGATCGTCGTGGGCGTGTGCGCGGTGAACCCGATCACCCTGCGGGCGCTCGACGTCGGCCATCCCGAGGAGCTGCTCGGCGCCGCGCTCTGCGCAGGCTCCGTGCTCGCCGCCGTGCGAGGACGCTCGACGCTCGCCGGGGTCCTCCTCGGTCTGGCGGTCGCCAACAAGGCGTGGGCGCTGCTCGCGGTCGGCCCGGTGCTGCTCGCGCTGCAGGCGGACCGCCGGCGCGCGCTCGTGATCGCGGGTGCGATCGGGACGGCCTTCGTGCTGCCGGTGCTGCTGGCGGGCTCGAGCACTCCGGAGGCCGCCGCCGCGCATACGGGTGTGATCTTCCAGCCGTGGCAGGTGTGGTGGTTCACCGGGGGAACCGGTGAGGTCATCCGTGGCAGCAGCGGCCTGGTCAAGGAGGGCTACCGCGCGGCCCCGGGCTGGCTCTCGCCGATCAGCCACCCGCTGATCGTCCTCGTGGCCGTGCCATTGTCGCTGCTCGCCTGGCGACGGCGCTCGGACCCGCTGCTGCTGCTCGTCGTGCTGTTCGTCCTCCGCTGCGTCCTCGACCCCTGGAACACGGCCTACTACGTGCTCCCGGCCATCCTCGCGATCGTCGCGTGGGAGGCGACCCGGTTCGTCGACCGCCCGCCCGTCCTCGCGCTCCTCCTCACGATGGCGACGTGGGCGATGTGGGAGTGGGTCGTGCCCGCTGCGTCGGCCGACGTCGAGTCGCTCGTCTATCTCGCCTGGACGCTGCCGTTCATCGGCTTCCTCGGCTGGCGGCTTTACGCACCCGCGCTGCCGGCGATGCCGACGCTCAGCTCCGGCGGCCGGGCCAGCGTCTGGAGCACGACGCAGTAGCGCTCGGTGAGGCGCACGAGCGTGGCGAGGTCCTCCTCGCCCGCGTCCGTGTCGAGGTCGAAGCGGAGCCGGACCGAGCGAAAGCCCACGGGCACGTCGCGGTCGACGCCGAGCGTGCCGCGGAAGTCGAGGTCGCCCTCGGCCATCACCCGGCCGCCCGCGACCTCGATCCCGAGCGACGTCGCCACGGCGCGCAGCGTGACGCCCGCGCAGGCGGCGAGCGCCTCGAGCAGCATGTCGCCGGAGCACAGCTGGGACCCGTCGCCGCCGCTGCCGGGGTGAAGGCCCGCCTCCGCGAGCGCGCGCCCCGTGTCGACCGAGCACGTGATGCCCTCGCCGAGGCTGCCGCTCGCCTTCAGGGTCACGACGGCGGCGTCGGGATCGTCGCGGTAGCGTTGCTTGAGGGGCGCCTGGAGTTCGCGGAGCGCGGTGGAGTCCATGGGTTGGAGGTTAATCGCATACGCGTGGAGTCGACGCCGCGATCGCAGCGCTCGCCGAGCGCCAGCACGGGGTCGTGGCGCGCCGACAGCGGCTCCGCCTCGGGATCGGGCGGGGCGCGATCGACCGGCGGATCGAACGGGGCCGGCTTCACCCTCTTCACCCGGGGGTCTGCGCCGTGGGACACCGCGTGCTCTCCCAGCGCGGCAGTTGGATGGCGGCAACCCTGGCCTGCGGCCCGAGAGCCGTCCTGAGCCATCAATCCGCCGCGGCCCTCTGGGGCATCCGCGCAACCGCAAAGGCACGCATCGACGTCACCGTGCCGCAACAGCGCCGCGCCCGCCCCGGACTCCACCCGCACCGAGCCGTTCTCCCCGCCGACGAGGTCACCGTCCACGACGGCGTGCCCACCACCACGCCGGCCCGGACCCTCCTCGACCTCGCCGGGCGAGTCATCCGCCTTGCCTGGCTGCAGTTGGGCGAGCCTGCAGAGCTCGCGACGGAACTGAGAAATCTCCTCGCTCCTAGAATCGACCTCGAATGATCTCGACCAACCAGTTCAAGAACGGCAACCACATCGACGTCGAGGGAACGATCTTCAAGATCATCGAGTTCCAGCACGTCAAGCCCGGCAAGGGCGGGGCGTTCGTGCGCACGAAGCTGCGGCGCGCCGCCGACGGGGCCGTGATCGACCGCACCTTCCGCGCCGGCGAGAAGTTCCGCTCCGTGCACACCGAGGCGCGCAAGATGCAGTTCCTCTATACGGACGGCACGGCGGCGCACTTCATGGACTCGGAGTCCTACGACCAGATCGAGTTGCCCGAGGAGAGCGTGAGCGAGCCGCTGCGGTGGATCCGGCCGAACGAGACGGTCGACATGCTCTACATCGACGACCGCCCTGCGGACATCCAGCTCGCGGCCTCCGTCGAGCTCGAGGTCACCCAGACGGACCCGGGCGTGCGCGGCGACACCGCCTCCGGCGGCGGCACCAAGCCCGCGACGCTCGAGACCGGCGCGAGCGTGAGCGTCCCGCTGTTCGTCAACATCGGCGACCGGGTGAAGGTGGACACGCGGTCGGGCAGCTACATGTCGCGCGCATAGATACGACGATGCGGCGGACCGACCAGCGCCGGGCCGCCGTCTTCGCCCTCTACCAGCACGACCTCACCGGGCGTCCGCTCGATGACGTCTTCGAGCCACAGGCCGCCAGCTTCACGCGCGCGCTCGCGCATGCGACGTCCGACAACGCCGAGGCGATCGACGCGCGCATCGAGCGCCTCGCGAAGGGCTGGACGCTCGACCGGATCGCCCCGCTGGAGCGCGCGATCCTGCGCCTCGCGCTGCTCGAGATGCTGCACCCCGACATCGTCGAGGCCGATCAGCCGATTCCGCCCGAGGGCGCGATCGACGAGGCGGTCGAGTTCGCCAAGTCGTTCTGCGGCCCCGACGCCGCGGGCTTCGTCAACGGCATCCTCGGGGCCGCGCTGCGCGAGGTGCGCGAGAATGGCGCGAACCATGGCTGAGCCCGACCGCCTGGACACGCTGGTCGAGCGCCTCGAGCGGACCGCCGCCGAGCTGCGCGCCGGCGAGCTGACCACCGAGCGCGCCGCGTCGCTCGTCGACGACTGCGCCCGCATCGCCGCCGAGGCCGGCGCCGAGCTCGATCGCCGGGTGCGCGCCGCGGACGCCGGACCCGGCCTCGCCGGCCAGCTCGCGCTCGAGCCGTGAGCACGCGCAGCCGGCCACGGGCCGACGCCGCCGCCTACCCCGATCACCTCCGCCGCGAGGTCGAGGCCTACCTCGAGCGCCTGCACTTCGCCTCCGAGCCCGCGGCCGCCGGCCTCGAGGAGGCGATGCGCTACTCGCTGCTCGCCGGCGGCAAGCGCATCCGGCCCGTGCTCGCGCTCGCCACCGCCAGCGCGACCGGCCGGAACCCCAGCGAGGTGCTCCCGCTCGCCGCCGCGCTGGAGCTGATCCACACGTACTCGCTGATCCACGACGACCTGCCCGCGATGGACGACGACGACCTGCGCCGCGGCCGCCCGACGTGCCACGTGAAGTTCGGCGAGGACGTCGCGATTCTGGCCGGCGACGGCCTCTACGCCGAGGCCTTCCGGCTCGTCCTGCACGAGCAGCAGGGCGATCCCCGGAACCTCCTCGCCGCGGTCTCCGAGCTGGCGGCCGCGACGGGCGTCAACGGAATGGTCGGCGGGCAGTACATCGACGTGCAGGCACTCGTTCCCTCAGGCGCCGCGACGCTGCGCAGGCTGCACGAGCTCAAGACCGGCCGCCTGATCGGTGCGTCCGTGGAGTGCGTACTGCTGTTGACTGGGCGCGAAGATCAAGCCTCTACACTGCCTCACTTCCGCAACTTCGCTGCTGAGTTGGGCGTTCTCTTCCAGATCGTCGACGACATCCTCGACGTGACGGGTACCGATGACGCACTGGGGAAGCCACGGGGCAGCGACGAGCGGCACGGGAAGGTGACGTACGTGAGCCAATACGGACTCGACGGGGCGCGCGAGATGGCCGCCGAATCGCATCGCAACGCGCGCAGCGCACTGAGCCAGGCCGCTCCGGGCGGGGCGGAGGAGCTCGAGCGCATCACCGACTTCATCTTCACCCGACCCTCATGACCCGCATCCTCGACCGCATCGACGGCCCCGCCGACCTCCACGGCCTCTCCGACGAGGAGCTCCAGCAGGTCGCCCAGGAGGTGCGCGAGCTGCTGATCGACACGGTGGGGGAGATCGGCGGGCACTTCGGCGCCAACCTCGGCGCCTGCGAGATCGCCGTCGCGCTGCACTCGCTGCTCGACTCGCCGCGCGACAAGGTCCTCTGGGACGTCGGCCACCAGGCCTACCCGCACAAGATCCTCACGGGCCGCCGCGACCAGATCGCCACGATCCGCAAGTACGCCGGCCTCGCGCCGTTCTGCTCGATCTTCGAGTCCGAGCACGACATCATGGGCGCCGGCCACGCCTCGACCTCGATCGGCTACGCCGTCGGGCTCAAGGAGGCGATGCGCCACGGCGTCGGCGATGACGGCAAGGTCGCCGCGGTGATCGGCGACGGCGCCATGACCGGCGGTGTCGCGTTCGAGGCGATCCACCAGGCGGGCGGCCTGGGCACGCCGATGGTCGTCGTGCTCAACGACAACGGCATGTCGATCTCGCCCAATGTCGGCGCGCTGTCGCGGTA
This sequence comes from Solirubrobacterales bacterium, assembly GCA_038327685.1. Taxonomy (GTDB): domain Bacteria; phylum Actinomycetota; class Thermoleophilia; order Solirubrobacterales; family Solirubrobacteraceae; genus DASQFQ01. The sequence goes on along the minus strand of JBBQLH010000017.1, from coordinate 33,431 downwards.
CTTCAACCGCGTGCGCCTCGAGCCCGGGCTGTGGCGCGCGCGCGAGGGCGTCGAGGAGAAGCTGACGAAGCTGCCGGCCGGCATCGGCGCCGCCTTCGAGCGCCTCGGTCCTCAGCTCAAGGAGTCGATCAAGGCCTTCACCTCGCCCGGCCTGTGGTGGGAGGAGCTCGACTGGGCCTACATGGGCGTCATCGACGGCCACGACGTCCACGCGCTGCGCAGCGCGCTGCGCCGCGCCTTCGAGGCCGAGCGCCCCGTCGTCGTGCACGTCGCGACCGTGAAGGGCAAGGGCTTCGCCCCCGCCGAGGAGGGCGGGCTCGAGGGCATGGAGCAGTGGCATGCCGCCAAGCCGAACTCGATCGCCAAGCGCATGCCCGCGCCCGCCGCGAAGAAGGCGCAGGGCGCCAAGGCCGCTCCGCCGCAGTACACGAAGGTGTTCGGCGAGGCGCTCGTGCGCGAGTGCCGGCGCGACGAGCGCGTCGTCGGCATCACCGCCGCCATGAACTCCGGCACCGGCCTCTCGATCCTCCAGAAGGAGCTGCCCGACCGCTACTTCGACGTCGGCATCGCCGAGCAGCAGGCCGTGCTGTTCGCCTCCGGCCTCGCGCTGCAGGGGGCGCGGCCAGTATGCGCGATCTACTCGACCTTCCTGCAGCGTGCCTACGACCAGATCGTCCACGACGTCTGCCTGCAGAGCCTGCCCGTCGTGTTCTGCATGGACCGCGCCGGGCTCGTCGGCGACGACGGCCCCACGCATCACGGCGTGTTCGACATCGCCTACCTGCGCTGCCTGCCGAACATGACGCTGATGGCGCCGCGCGACGAGGCGATGCTCGTCCACATGCTCCACACCGCGCTGCGCCACGACGCCGGCCCGGTCGCCATCCGCTACCCGCGCGGCGAGGGCGTCGGCGTGCCGCTGCCCGCCGATCCGGAGCGGATCCCGATCGGTACCGGCGAGATCCTGCGCGAGGGCGAGCGCGTGGCGATCCTCGGCTACGGCACCGGCGTCGGCAGGGCGCTCGGCGCCGCCGACATCCTCGCCGAGGGCGGCGTCGACGTCACCGTGGCCGACGCGCGCTTCGCCAAGCCGCTCGACGCCGGCCTGCTGGCCCAGCTCGCCGCCGAGCACGACCTGCTCGTGACCGTCGAGGAGGGCGTGCTGTCCGGCGGCTTCGGCTCCGGCGTCTGGGAGACGCTCTCCGAGGGCGGGCTCGCGCCGCGCGTGCTGCGCGTCGGCCTGCCCGACCGCTACGTCACCCACGGCGCGCCGAAGCTCCTCCACGAGGAGGTCGGCTTCACCGCCGAGCACATCGCCGAGCGCATCGAGGCGGCGGTCATGGACCCGCGCGGGTCGCTTGCATCCGCGTAGCACCTGCGTCTAGCTCGGCCTCTCGCTGGTCGAAAGAGTCTCAGGAGCACCACGGCAAACCCGTCGCGAGTCGGGGACGCAAAGCCAGAGGTCTCCCTCGGGAGATAGCTCGGTCGCCGGGCTCCTCGTCGCTAACGAGCTGCCCTCGCATGCCGAGATCCCTTTCCCGAGCCGTCTTCCTCGTTGCCCTGCTTGCAGGGGCGCTCGGCCTCGCCGCACCCGCCATCGCGGTCGACACCCCTTTCTCGACCCGCTACGCCCAGACGCTGCGCGGCGACATCCGCGCGGTCGGCAACACGCTGCTGACCTGCCCGACGGCCGCCGCCAACTGCGCGACCGCCCGCAACCGCACCGGCACCAGCCTCAACAACAACGACTTCAACATGGCCGACGTCGACGTCGACTCCGACGCGACGACGTTCAACTCCTCGACGGCGACGGTCGCGCTGCCCGCGGGCGCCACCGTCACGTGGGCCGGGTTCTACTGGAGCGCCGACACGGCCGCGGCCAGCGGTGGCGCCGCCGCGCCGACGCCCGCGCAGCGCGACAGCGTGCAGTTCGCGGTCGGTGCTGGCGCCTATCAGACCGTGACCGCCGCTTCGGCCGACCTGCTGACGTCGTCCGCGCAGCCCACCCGCTTCCGCGGCTTCCGCGACGTCACGAGTCTGCTGCCCGCGGCGGGGAACGGCACCTACACCGTCGCCAACGTCCAGGCCGGCACCGGCGCCGACCGCTTCGCCGGCTGGTCGCTGCTCGTCGCCTACCAGGACGCGACGCAGCCCGTCCGGCGCCTCAACGTGTTCGACGGGCTCGGCACCGTCGACGGGACGAACAGCTTCTCGACCACGATCACACCGTTCTGGACGCCCGCGAGCGGGGCTGTCACGACGAACTTCGGGCTGCTCGGCTTCGAGGGCGACGCCGGGCTCGCCACGGAGACGGCCAGGTTCAACGGCACGAGCCTGTCCAACGCACTCAACCCGGCCAACAACTTCTTCAACTCGTCGATCACCTCCAGCGGCGCCTACCTCACGGCCAAGAACCCCAACTACCGCAACCAGATGGGGATCGACGTCGACTCCGACACGCGCACCGGCCTGCTCGCCAACGGCCAGGGCTCGGCGTTGCTCTCGTTCACCTCGACGCAGGACTACTTCATGCCGTCGGCGATGTGGCTCGTCTCCGACGAGGGCCCGGCCGTCAACAGCGCCGGCCCGACGGTCGGCGGCACCGCCCGCGACGGCTCGACGCTGACCGCGAACCCCGGCACGTGGTCGGGCACGCCGACGATCACCTACCAGTACCAGTGGCAGCGCTGCGACAGCGCCGGGGCGAACTGCGTCGACATCCCCGGCGCCACGAGCTCGACCTACACGCTGACGCCGGCCGACGTCGGGAGCACCGTGCGCGTGCTCGTGACGGCCGTCAACGACGCGGGCTCCTCAGCGCCGATCGCCTCGAGCCCGACCGGCGTGGTCGCGCTGCTCGCGCCCTCGAACCTCACCGTGCCCTCGGTGGGCGGAATCGCTCGCGACGACCAGACCCTGACCACCACGATCGGCGGCTGGAACGGGACCGGGCCGCTCGTCTATGACGTCCAGTGGCAGCGCTGCGACGCGCTCGGCGCCGGCTGCGTCGACATCGCGGGCGCCACGGACTGGAGCTACGTGCTCACCGGCGCCGACGTCGGCGCCACGGTGCGCAGCGAGGTCACGGCCTCGAACTCCGCGGGCTCGGCCGTCGTGGACTCGACGCCCACTGGCTCCGTGCTCCCCGACCCGCCGAACAGCACCACCGTCCCCACGATCTCCGGCGTGTCGCGTGACGGGCAGACGCTCACCGCGACCGACGGCACGTGGACCGGCACGGACCCGATCACCTACACCTACCAGTGGCAGCGCTGCGCCGCCGACGGCACGAGCTGCGCCGACATCTCCGGCGCGACCGCCTCGACGTACACGCTGATCGGCGCCGACGTGGCCGGCAGCGTCCGCGTGCAGGTCACCGCCACCAACCTCGCCGACGACGCGACCGCGAGCTCCGCCGCGACCGCCGCGGTCGTCGCCGACCCGCCGGCCAACACGAGCGCCCGACCCTCTCCGGCTCGCCGCGCGACGGCCAGACGCTGACGCTCGACAACGGCAGCTGGACCGGCACCGGCCCGCTCGACTACCACATCGTCTGGCAGCGCTGCGACAGCGCGGGCGCGAACTGCCAGGCCATCGCAGGCGAGACCGGGAGCTCCTACACGTTCACGGCCGCCGACATCGGCGCCACGATCCGCGCGCTCGTCAGCGCGTCCAACAACGTCGGCATCGCCGGGCTCGTCCCGACCACGCCGACCGCAGCGATCACGGCCGCGCCGCCGGTCAACGCGACCGCGCCCAGCATCACGGGCACCGCGGCCGACGGCAGCACGCTGACCGCCCACCCCGGCACCTGGACCGGCACCGCGCCGATCGACTTCACCTACCAGTGGCAGAGCTGCGACGCCGACGGCACGAGCAACTGCACCGACATCACGGGCGCCACGGGCGCCACGTACGTCCCGGGCACCGGCGACATCGGCGACACCATCACCGTCGTGGTGACGGCCGCCAACGACGGCGGCGAGGTCGCCGAGTCCGCCGCTGCGAGTGCCGTGGTCGTCGCATCGGCCCCGGCCGACACGGTCCCGCCCGCCGTCTCGGGCGCCGTCGTCCTCGGCGGCACGCTGACCGCGAGCCCCGGCACGTGGTCGGGCACGCCGACGCTCAGCTACGAATACCAGTGGCAGCGCTGCGACGCCGACGGCGCCAACTGCGTCGACATCGCCGGCGCGACGGATCCCACCTACACGCTCGACGCGGCCGACCAGGGCCACACCGTCGTGGTCGTCGTGACGGCGACGAACGGCGTCGGCGGGGACACCTCGACGAGCGCTCCCAGCGTCCTGCTGCCGGCACCGCCGCTCAACGCCACGCGGCCGGCGGTCGACAACCCCGAGCCCACCGTCGGGGACACGCTGACCGTCGACGACGGCACCTGGACCGGCACGGGCCCGTTCGACTACGAGTACCAGTGGCAGCGCTGTGACTTCTTCGGCGCGAACTGCGTCGACATCGTCGGCGAGACCACCGACAGCTACACGCTCACCGACGAGGACGCCGGCCACGTGCTCACCGTCGTCGTGACCGCGACGAACGACGCCGGCCAGGCCACCACGACCTCGGTGCCCACCCCGGCCGTGGTGCTGGTCACGCCGAAGCCGACGCCGACGCCGAGCCCGACGGTCACCCCGACGCCGACCCCCACGGCCACCCCGAGGCCCACCGCCACCCCGACCCCTGCACATCCGGGCCCGCGTCCGCCGACCGCGACGGCCACGGCGCCGCCCCTGCTCGGCTCGACCCCCGACGGGCTCGACCTCGGCAACGTCCCGGGCAGCCTCGTCGCCGACACCAGCTGCCAGCAGCTCGCCGGGAACGCGAAGTACCGCCGGCTCGCGCTCCGCGGCATCGGCACCGTGCGCGTCCGCGCCTACACCGCGGGCCCGGCGACCAAGCTCACGCCGATCCTCGTCACGACCCAGATCAGCCACGCCAAGACCATGCGCGTCAGCGTGCGCTACACGCTCGACGGCCGCAAGCTGCGCGTCGGCCGCAAGCCGCGCTACAAGGCCGCGATCGCCCCGTCGCGACTGCAGCGGCTCGGCGTCCACAAGCTGAAGGCCACGGTCGCCCGCAAGGGCAAGGGCAAGCGCGCGAAGCCGATCGTGCTCAAGCTCAAGACCGTCTCCTGCCGCACGCTGTTCACCGCGCAGCGCTGGCGGACGACGGCCGGTGCCGGCCTGCGCCTGCGGATCGACTCGCGGACCGCGCTGAGCCGCCTCGCCTTCAAGGTGCCGACCGCCCTGCTGCCGCGCCAGACCGCCAAGCGCCGCACCGTCGGCTTCATGCGCGTCTTCGTCGCGGGCCAGGCCAAGCGCAAGCGCTACGCCCTCAAGCTCGCACCGAGGCGCCACGGCAAGCTGCTGCTCAAGGCCGCGGGCCGCCCGCTGGTCCGCTACGTCCGCGGCGGCCTCGAGGTGCGCGGGCTGCCGGCGCGCTCCGCGGTCGCCGAGCTCACGATCTACCGCGTCACCAAGCGCGACGGCGTGACCAGGCCCAAGCGCTACCGGCTGCGGGTCCAGGTCCTGCGCCCGGGCGCCCGCACGCTGCAGCTCAGCGTCCGGCCGCGCGCGCCGCGCTGAGCGTCGGCGTAGCCTCCGCGGGCATGGCCCGCTGGCGCCACGGCGTGCCCGTAGGCGACCGCGGGCCCGGCCACTCCTACCGGCCCGATCGGCGGCCGCCGACGATCTACGGGCACCACCAGCCGGGGATCGCCACCCCGCAGCTCGACCATCTCGCCTTCGCCGCGCTCGACGTCCCGGCCGGCGCAGACCTGCGCGCGCTGCTGGCCGGCTGGTCCGCGGCGGCGGAGGAGCTGATGGAGGCCGGGAGCGCGACGGTCACGCTCGGCCTCGGCCCGACGCTGTTCGACCAGCGCTTCGGGCTCGCCGGGGCGCGGCCCACCGCACTGCGCGAGCTGCCTCCGTTCCCGGGCGATGCGCTCGACCCGGCGTGGCGCGGCGGCGACCTCTGCGTGCAGGCCTGCGCGCGCGAGGCGGGCGCGGCGCGCGCGGCGCTGCAGCGGGTCACGGACGGCGCCGTCGTGCGCTGGGGCCAGGCGGGGTCGCTGCCGCGAGCGCCCGGCGACCGGCCCGGGGGCACGCCGCGCGACGTGCTCGGCTTCAAGGGCGGGACGGGCAACCTGCGCCGCGGCAAGGAATTCGACCGCCACGTCTGGGTCGGCGGCCGCGAGCGCTCGTGGATGCTCGGCGGCTCCTTCCTCGTCGTACGGCGGATCCTCGTCGCGCTCGAGGACTGGCGCGCGCTGGCGGTCGGCGAGCAGGAGCAGGCGATCGGCCGTCATCGCGACACCGGCGCGCCGCTCGGCCGCGACCACGAGTTCGAACGGCTGCCCGCGGAGCTTCCCGCCGGCGCCCACGCGGCGCTCGCCGCCCCGCGGGCCAACGGCGGGGCGGCGATGCTGCGCCGTGGCTACTCCTTTGACGAGGGTCTGCTGTTCATGGCCTACCAGCAGGACCCGCGGCGTCAGTTCGCGCGGGTCCAACGCCGGCTGGCCGAGCAGGATGCGCTGGCGGCGTACACGACGCACGTCGGCAGCGCGGTCTTCGCGATGCCGCCGGGCGCTCGGCCCGGCGGCTTCGTCGGGGAGGGCCTGTTTACGGCCGCGCCGAGCGCGTGAGGATGAGCAGCCCGAGCTGAAGGCCGCCGATCACGCTGAGCAGGAGCCCGGCCGCCAGGTCGCCGGAGACCGCGAGCCCGAGGCCGCCGCCGCAGAGCGCGGCGACCAGCGCGAGGTCGAACGACTGGTGGGCCGAGACGGGAAGGGAGTCCGGGCCGGCCAGCGCCAGCCCGACGACGACGCCCAGCGAGAAGGCGGCGACGAGCCCGCCGGGCTCGAGGCCGAGTGCGAACGAACCCGCGAGAAGGGCGAGCCCGAGCACCAGCTCGAGGGCAGCGTGGATGGGGAGGGAGACGGTTCGAGTCACCTGCACAGGGTGGCGCAGCCCGCCCCGGATACCTGTGAGTCGGAGCACAGCCGGTAGCGTTCCGTCGGTGCCCCGGGTCCGCCTCGACACCCTGCTGGCGGAGCGCGGGCTGTTCGCGTCCCGCACCCGCGCCGCGGCGGCGGTGATGGCGGGCCATGTCCGCCTCGGCCCGGGCCACGCACGCGCCGCCAAGCCCGGCCAGCTCGTCGCGCCCGACGTCGAGCTCGGCGTCGACGCCCCGCCGCCGTACGTCTCGCGCGGCGGCGTCAAGCTCCGCAACGCCCTCGACGCCCTCGGGCTCGACCCCGCCGGGCGCCGGTGTCTCGACGTCGGCGCGTCGACCGGCGGCTTCACGGACTGCCTGCTGCAGGCGGGCGCGGCGCACGTCGTCGCGCTCGACGTCGCCTACGGCGAGCTCGACTGGGCCCTGCGCGAGGACGAGCGGGTGACGGTGATCGAGCGCGCCAACGCCCGCGCCCTCGACCCCGCGCAGCTGCCCTACGCGCCCGGCCTGATCGTGATCGACGTCTCCTTCATCTCCCTGAACAAGGTGCTGCCGGCGGTGCTCGCGTGCGCGGCGCCGCGGTTCGACGCCCTGGCGATGGTCAAGCCGCAGTTCGAGGTCGGTCGCGCGGGCGTCGGCCGCGGCGGGGTCGTGCGCGAGCCCGAGGCGCGGCGCGCCGCCGTGGCCGCCGTCGCCGACTGCGCGCGGTCCCTGGGCGCCGCGGTGCTCGGCTTCGCGCCCTCCGGGCTGCCGGGGCCGAAGGGCAACCTCGAGACGTTCGCCTGGCTCGCCGAGGGCGACCGCGCCGGCGCGCTCGCCGACGTGCCCGCCGCGCTCGCGGAGGTCGAGGCATGACGGTCGCGGTCATGACCCACCGGCGCATGGACGGCAGCAGCGACGCCCTGCGCGAGCTGATCGGAGCCTCGCGGCGCGCGGGCACCACGCTCTCCTTCGACGAGGAGGAGACGCGCAAGCTCGCGCTCGAGCCCGCGGCCGGGATCGAGGTGGACGTGCCGCCGCGCAGCGGGGCCGACCTCTGCGTCGTGCTGGGCGGCGACGGGACGATCCTGACCGCCCTGCGCGAGTACGCGGGCACGGGCGTGCCCGTGTTCGCGGTCAACTACGGCGAGGTCGGCTTCCTCGCCACGCTCGATCCCGACGGGCTGGGGCGCGACTTCGACCGCGCGTTCGCGGGCGACTACGAGATCCTGCAGCTCCCCACCATCGACGTCGGCCGGCCCCAGAACGTCTGGACCGCGATCAACGACATCTCCGTGCACCGCAAGCCGGGCATGCGGGTCGCCGACCTCGCCTACGGGCTGGCGGGGGAGGAGATCGGGCGCGTGCGCTGCGACGGCCTCGTAGTCGCCACGCCGCAGGGCTCGACCGGCTACAACCTCGCCAACGGCGGGCCGATCCTGGCCTGGGGCGTCCGCGGCTACGTGGTCTCGTTCATCGCGCCGCACTCGCTGACGGCGCGCGCGCTCGTCGTCGCGCCGGACGACCTCCTGACGATCAACAACGCCAGCCGCGAGGAGGCGGTCGAGGTCCACGTCGACGGCCGCCCCGCCTGCGAGCTGCCCGCGGGGGAGGACATCCACGTGGAGTTCGGCCGCTCCTACGCGACGCTCGCGCAGCTCCCGGGCGCGAGCTTCTACCACCGCCTGCGCGAGCGCTTCGGCCGACTCGCGAAGTGAGCCCCTGCGCGCGGTCGTGTTCGACTGGGGCGGGACGCTGACGCCCCACCACGAGGTCGACCTGCTCGACCTCTGGCGCGTCGCGGCGCGAGTGCTGGCGCCGGACCGCGAGCACGAGGTCGCGGACGCGCTCGCCGCCGCCGAGCGCGAGTGGTGGCGGCGGGCCGACGACGGCGGCCACGAGAGCGGGACCACCGACGACGTCCTCGCCCTCGCGCACACCAAGCCGCACGCGGAGGCGTTCGCCGCCGCGCTCGGCGCGCTCGGGGTGGAGCCGGGGGAGGCCGTGATGGTCGGCGACCGCCCGCGTGACGACATCGCGGGCGCGAAGGCCGCCGGCATGCGCGCCGTGCTGCGGCCCAACCCGTTCGTGCCCGCGGGGCCGGTCGAGCCCGACGCCGTGATCGGCTCCCTGGGGGAGCTGCTCCGCGTCGTCGAGGCCTGGAGTGCGTGACGACTTCGTCACGGCCCGCGGATCCGTCCCGCGCGGCTGGTAGACCGTCGGATGATGCTCCACGAGCTGCGCGTCGAGAACCTCCTCCTGATCGAGCGGGCCGAGCTGCGCCTCCGGCCGGGCCTGAACGCGCTGACGGGCGAGACGGGCGCGGGCAAGACCGTGCTCGCCCACGCGATCGACCTGCTGCTCGGCGGCAAGCCGCGGCCCGGGATCGTGCGGCCCGGCGCGGCCGAGGCCTACGTCGAGGGCGTCTTCGCGCTCCCGGAGGACCTGCGCGCCGAGCTCGGCGACCGCCTCGCGCCCGACGCCGAGGAGATCGTGCTCGCCCGCCGCGTCAGCGCGGAGGGCCGCACGCGCGCGTACCTCGGCGGCCGCAGCGCGACGGCGGCCGACCTGCGCGACGCGGGCGGCGCGCTGCTCTCGTTCTACGGCCAGCACGAGCACCGCAAGCTCACGCTCGCCTCCGCCCAGCTCGACATCCTCGACGGCTTCTGCGGGCCCGAGCAGGCAGCCCGCCGTGGCGCGTGTGCGAGTGCCCAGGCCGAGGTCCGCGAGGCGGGCGCGGCGCTCGAGGCGCTGCGGGCGCGCGCCGGCGCGCGCGATCGCGAGCTCGACCTCCTGGTGTGGGAGCTCGAGGAGATCGAGCGCGCCGATCCCAGCGAGGCCGAGGAGGCCGACCTGGCCGCGGAGCGCGAGCGGCTGCGCCACCTCGAAGGCCTGCGCGGCGCCGCCGCGGGCGGGCTGGCGGCGCTGGCGCCCGAGGAGGGCGGGGGAGTGGAGGCGCTCGCGTCCGCGGCCGCCTCGCTCGAGGCGATGCGCGGCGTCGACCCCGCGCTCGACGTGCTCGCCGAGCGCGCGCAGGCGCTCGCGCTCGAGGCCGACGACCTGACCGCGGAGCTGCGCGGCTACGGCGAGGGCGTCGACGCGCCCCCGGGGCGGCTCGACGAGGTGGAGGAGCGCCTCGCGCAGTTCGACCGGCTCAAGCGCAAGCACGGAGGCACGATCGCCGCCGTGCTCGAGCACGCGCGCGAGTGCGGGCAGCGGCGCGCCGATCTCGAGGGCGCCGAGGAGGCGCTCGAGGAGGGTGCGCGGCGCCTGGATGCCGCGCGCGGCCGACTGGCCGAGCACGCGGCCGCGCTGCACGACGTGCGCGCGGTCGCGGGGCCACGGCTCGCCGACGCCGTCCGCGACCGCCTCGCCGAGCTCGCCATGGAGGGCGCGAGCTTCGCCGTCGGCCTGTCGCCGCGCGAAGCGCCCGGCCCGGCGGGCGCGGACGAGGTCGAGTTCCTGATCGCCCCGAACCCGGGCGTGCCGGCCGGCCCGCTGCGCGAGACCGCGTCGGGCGGCGAGCTCTCGCGCGTCATGCTCGCCCTGATGAGCGTCGCCGAGGCGGCCGGGGCCGGGACGCTCGTGTTCGACGAGGTCGACGCCGGCATCGGCGGCCAGACCGCCCGCGCCGTCGGCGAGCAGCTGCGCGCGCTGGCCGAGGGCCGCCAGGTCATCTGCATCACCCACCTGCCGCAGATCGCCTCGCTCGCCGACCGCCACTTCACGATCGTCAAGGACGCCTCAGGCGAGACGGCGCGCACGACCGTCAGCGAGCTCGACCGCGGCGCCGTCGTCGGCGAGCTCGTCCGGATGCTCGGGGCCGACGAGAACGACGTGGCGGCCCGTCGCCACGCAAAGGAGCTGCTGCGTGCCGCGTGACCTCCGGGGCGCACCGGGCGCTGACACCGCAGCCCGCGCGCGGCCACCCCGGAGGATCAGCGGCTAGCGCGCGGACGCGCGAGTCGGGGGCTCCGGCCGAGCGTCGAGTACGGGGAGCGGAAGGGCCTGGACGGCGAGGGCGACGAGCGGCAGCTCGACGAGCAGCGAGGCGATGCCCACCGGGTCAATCCACGCGCCGACATGGTCCTCGAGCTGCGGGAGGCCGACGGTGCGGCTCAGCACGTAGCCGATGATCGTCAGCGCGGACAGCGCCCCGGCGGCGCACAGGGCGAGCTGCACGTGCCGCCCCGCCGCCAGCGCGGCCGCGAGCACCAGCGAGGCGACGATGAGCCCGCAGAACATCGCGGCCATGTAGCGCGCCTCCTCGAGCTTGTCGGGCAGGTCGAGCAGGTGCGTGACGGCAACGCCGAGGAGGCAGACGACGCCGGTGAGGCGGGCGATCGGGAGTGAGCGCATGATGGATCTCCTGGGTTGGGGTCAGTGGAGGCCGAACGCGGCGGCCAGCGCGTGCAGCGGCGGCGCCATCGCGTACGCGGTCTCGAGCTCGCCTGTGGACCAGACGTGGAGCATCTGGGTGGTGCCGTAGCGCGCGACCTCGCCCTCCGGGCAGTGCTCGAACGGCATCTGGTGCGTGGCACCGCGGACGGGGTGCCTGCAGACGTAGTGCGCGTGCCAGCGCAGGAGCGGGTTGTGGTGGAGCGGCGGGGGCCGGTCGCTCGGCGCGCGGAACATCACCGCCGCGAGCCGCCGCCGGCCGTCGGGCCCGCGCCAGAACAACAGCGACTCGGGGCGTCGGGGGTCGAGCGCGCGCCCGTCCGACTCGGCTCCGGCGCTGTTGAAGTGGCGGATGCCGTGGCTGCTCCAGCGCCCGGCCGGCAGGTACCCCGCGCGCCGGGCCCGTGCGAGCGTCGGGTAGCGGGCCTGCACGCGCCGCGCGCGCTGCATCAGGCGCAGGGCCACCGCCCGCTGGTGGGGCGTCCCCGCGGCGAGGTCGGGCATGTCCCGGCCCATGTGGTGGTCGAGCATCGGGTGCCAGCGGCCGGCATGCGCGCCGGCCGGGGCGCCGAGCGCGAGCAGGGCGGACAGTCCGAACAGCAGGGCGCGGCGGCGCGCACGGGCGCGCCTCGCCCGCGTGATGAGGCTCATGCTTCCTCCTCGGAGATGGCCGGCCCGCAGGCCGGCGGCCGGGGCGCGAGCGGCAATGAGGGGGAGTGAGCCGCCGCGCCGGTGGATCGTCGCCCTTAGAACGGAACCTCGGACCTTTTGTTTCGCGAAGTCCGCCGGAGGGCGCTCTAGACTGGCTGCCCAGAACCTGATGCCTGATCCCCGCCCGCGTACACGCTTCATCTTCGTCACCGGCGGTGTCGTCTCATCGCTCGGCAAGGGCATCGCCGCCGCCTCCATCGGCCGCCTGCTCGTCTCGCGCGGCCTGAAGGTCGCCCTCCAGAAGTTCGACCCGTACATCAACGTCGATCCCGGCACGATGTCGCCGTTCCAGCACGGCGAGGTGTTCGTGACCGAGGACGGGGCGGAGACCGATCTCGATCTCGGCCACTACGAGCGCTTCACGGACGCGAACACCTCACGCGGCTCGAACGTCACGGCGGGCGCGATCTACAACTCGGTCATCCGCAAGGAGCGCCGGGGCGACTACCTCGGCGGCACCGTGCAGGTCGTCCCGCACATCACGGACGAGATCAAGCAGCGGGTCAAGCTGATCGCCGACTCCCAGGACGTCGACGTCGTGATCACCGAGATCGGCGGCACGGTGGGCGACATCGAGTCGCTGCCGTTCCTGGAGGCGATCCGGCAGTTCCCCGTCGACGTCGGGCGCAATCGCTGCATGTTCATCCACCTGACGCTCGTGCCGTTCATCGGCCACGCCGGGGAGCTCAAGACCAAGCCGACCCAGCACTCGGTCAACGAGCTGCGCCGCATCGGCATCCAGCCCGACATGGTCGTCTGCCGCTCCGAGGGCGGCCTGCCGCAGGACCTGCGGCGCAAGATCGCCCTGTTCGCCTCGCTGCCCGAGGACGCGGTGATCTCCGCGCGCGACGTCGACAACATCTACAAGGTGCCGCTCTTCTTCCGCGCCGAGGGCGTCGACGACTTCATCCTCGAGCACTTCAACATGGAGGCCCCGGCGCCGGATCTCGCCGACTGGGACCGCCTGGTCCGCCGCGCCGGCGACGCCGCCCAGCGCCCGGCCGTGAAGATCGCGCTCGTGGGCAAGTACGTCCAGCTCGAGGACGCGTACCTGTCCGTCGTCGAGGCCCTGCGCCACTCGGGCTTCCAGCACGGCTGCGCGATCGCGATCGACTGGGTGGACTCCGAGTCGCTCGACGACTCCCAGGTCCGCGAGCGCCTCGCCGAGGCCGACGGCATCCTGATCCCGGGCGGCTTCGGCGTGCGCGGGATCGAGGGCAAGATCCAGGCCGCCCGGATCGCGCGCGAGCTGCGGATCCCGTTCCTCGGGGTCTGCCTCGGCATGCAGATGGCGGTGGCCGACTTCGCGCGCCACATCGTCGGGATGGCGGGCGCGAACTCGACCGAGTTCGACCCCGAGACGCCCTTCCCGGTCATCGACCTCCTGCCCGAGCAGAAGGAGGTCGCCGACATGGGCGGCACCATGCGGCTCGGCGCCGACCCGATCAAGCTCCACCCCGACACGCGGGCGCGCGAGATCTACGGCGAGGCCGTGATCTACGAGCGTCACCGCCACCGCTATGAGGTCAACAACTTCCTGCGCCGGCGGCTCGAGGCCGAGGGCCTCGTGATCTCCGGCACCTCGCCCGACGAGCGCCTGGTCGAGATCATCGAGATCGCCGACCACCCGTTCTTCGTCGCCTCGCAGTTCCACCCCGAGTTCAAGTCGCGCCCGGAGCGCCCCGCGCCCCTCTTCCGCGACTTCGTCGGCGCCGCGCACGAGCGCGCCGTCGAGCGGCGCCCGGAGCCGAAGCTGGAGGACACCACCTCCGGCGACGAGGAGCACGCGCCGGCCGGTCGGTTCCAGTCCGGCTCCTGATTCTTGCGGCCGGCCTCCGACGCCGAGAAGGCGCGGCTGAACGACACGTTCGCGGCGCTCTGCCGCATCCCGAGCTCGTTCGGTCACGAGCGCGCCTGCGCCGACGACGTCGCGGCGCAACTGCGCGCGCTGGGGCTCGAGGTCGCCGAGGACGACGCCGCGGCGGCGGCCGGCGCGGAGTGCGGCAACCTGCTCGCCCGCCTCCCGGGCCGCGGCGATCGCTCGATCCTGCTCTGCGCGCACCTCGACACGGTCGACGACGGCGGCGTGCCGATCGACCCGGTCGTGGTCGACGGCGGATGGGAGAACGCCAACGCCGGCATCCTCGGCGCCGACAACAAGGCCGCCGTGGCGGTGATGCTCGAGCTCGCCCGGCGCTGCAGCGTCGAGGGCTCGCCCGTCGGGATCGAGCTGCTCTTCACCGTCTCCGAGGAGAATGCGCTGGCCGGGGCGAAGGCGTTCGACGCGAGCGTGCTGCAGTCCGAGTTCGGCTACGTCTTCGACCACGCGACCCCGATCGGCGAGGTGGTCACGGCGTCGCCGACCTACTTCCGCATCGCCGCCGACTTCCACGGGCGCGCCGCTCACGCCGGCATCCGCCCCGAGGACGGCCGTTCCGCGATCCTCGCCGCCGCCCACGCGATCGCCGCGATGCCGCTCGGGCGAATCGACGAGCAGACGACTGCCAACGTCGGCTCGATCCAGGGCGGGGCCGGGTCCACCAACATCGTCCCGGAGCGCTGCCGCCTACTGGCCGAGACGCGCTCGCTCGACGCGGCGCGCGTCGAGGACGTCGTGGCGAAGCTCGTCGACGCCGTCCACGACGGCGCCTCCCACGCGGAGTGCGACGTCGACGTGACCTCTGAGCGCCTGTTCGTCGGCTACCGCACCAAGCCGGGCTCGCCCGTGGTCCAGGCCGCCGAGGCCGCACTGCGCGCCTGCGGCTACGAGCCGCGCCGGATCGTCACGGGCGGCGGCTCGGACGCCAACGCGCTCGAGGTGGCAGGCTTGCCGTGCGTGAACCTCGCCAACGGCACCGAGCGCAACCACGAGCCGACCGAGCGCGTCTCCGTCGCCGCGCTCGAGGGCATGCTCGACGTCGCCCTGGCCCTACTCGACGAGGCGGCGGCGGCATGAGCTCGCGCTTCGAGCGGGTCGGTGGCGAGACGAAGTACGAGGGCAAGATCTTCTCCGTCGGCGAGGAGACGTTCCGCCACGAGGACGGCGAGGAGTCCACGCGCGAGATCGTCCGCCACCAGGGCGCCGTCGGCGTCGTCGCGCACGACGGCGAGCGGATCTATCTCGTCCGCCAGCCACGCGAGGCGGTCGGCGTCCCCGACCTGCTCGAGCTGCCGGCCGGCAAGCTCGACGTCGAGGGCGAGGAGCCGCTCGAGACCGCCAAGCGCGAGCTCGCCGAGGAGATCGGCAAGGCGGCCGAGCACTGGGAGCACCTGCATTCCTTCTACACCTCGCCGGGCTTCACGGACGAGGAGTGCCACATCTTTCTCGCCACAGGGCTGTCGGACGCCGAAGCCGAGACCGACGAGCACGAGCGCATCGACATCGAGATCCGCCCGCTGTCCGAGCTCGACGCGCTGATCGACGTGGTGCGCGACTCGAAGACGCTGATCGGGCTGCTCGAGCTCCGCCGCCGCCGCTGAACGCCGCCTTGCACGGAAAGGGGCGCGCCGCGCGGGCGGCGAACCCCGTGCCGTGGCCATCGCCTCACCACGCGTCCAACCCTACGAGCACCTCGTGCTCGACTTCCTCGCCTACCTCGAGTTCGAGCGCGGGCTGTCGCGCAACACGCTCGAGGCATACCGTTCCGACCTGCTGCAGTTCGGGGAATGGCTGCGCCGCACGGCGCGCGACCCGTTGGCGCTCGACCATCCCGTCCTCGCCGAGTTCGTCGCCGAGCTCGCCGTCGGGCGCGATGGCAAGCCGCCCGCCAAGCCCGCGACGCTGCAGCGCAAGGTCGCCTGCCTGCGTTCCTTCCACCGCAACCTCCGCCGCCAGGGGCTGATCGAGGACGATCCGACCGCGCTCCTGAAGGCGCCGCGCGAGAGCCGCAAGCTCCCGCAGGTGCTCTCGCGCGACGAGGTCGCCCGGCTGCTCGCGCAGCCCGAGGGCTCCGACCCGCCGGCGCTGCGCGACCGCGCGCTGCTCGAGGTGATGTACGCGTGCGGCCTGCGCGCGTCCGAGGCGATCGATCTCGACGTCGCCGACCTCGACCTCGACGCGCGCGCGCTCCGCGCCCGCGGCAAGGGCAACAAGGAGCGGCTCGTGCCGGTCGGCAGCGCGGCTGCCCGCGCGCTCGGCGTCTACCTCGCGCGCGGCCGGCCCGGGCTCGTCGGCGACCGCTTCGAGACGCGGCTGTTCGTCAACCACCGCGGCAGCGGGCTCACGCGCCAAGGGCTCTACAAGATCGTGCAGCGCTACGCCGCCACGGCGGGGCTCGCCGACAAGATGAGCCCGCACACGCTGCGCCACACCTTCGCCACGCATCTCCTCGCGGGCGGCTGCGACCTGCGCTCGCTGCAGGAGATGCTCGGCCACGCCGACGTGGCCACCACACAGCTCTACACGCTCCTGTCGGCGGACGGCCTCAAGGACGTCTACCTCGACGCCCACCCCCGGGCCGGCCACTAGCAGTCTGCCAGAATCCGGCGGGTGCACCACCGTGCCTTCGTCGTCGTGCTGGACGCGTGCGGCGCGGGGGAGCTCCCCGACGCCGCGGACTACGGCGACGCCGGGACCAACACGCTCGGCCACGTCGCCGAGGCGGCCGGCGGTCTCGACCTGCCCGTGCTCGGCCGGCTCGGGCTCGGCTCCGCGCTGCCACTCGCGGGCGTGCCGCCCGCCGCCGACCCGGTGCTCCACGGGCGCCTGCACCCGCTGGGGCCCGGCAAGGACACGATCACGGGCCACTGGGAGCTCATGGGCGTCGTCACGCCGTCGCCGCTGCGCACGTACCCGGACGGGTTCCCCGAGGAGATCGTCGACGCGCTGCGCGACGCCACCGGCCGCGGCGTCCTGCTCAACAAACCCTACAACGGCGTCGCCGCATTCGAGGACTACGGCGAGCAGCAGCTGCGGACGGGCGACCTGATCGTCTACACCTCGGCGGACTCGGTGCTCCAGATCGCCGCGCACGTCGACGAGGTGCCGCCCGCCGAGCTCTACGCGGCCTGCGAGGCCGCGCGCGAGATCATGAGCGGCGAGCACACGGTCGGGCGAGTGATCGCGCGGCCGTTCCGGGGTCCGCCGGGCGCGTTCGAGCGGACGAAGGGCCGGCGCGACCTGGCCATCGACCCGCCCGCGCGCTCCTATCTCCAGGAGCTCCAGAACGACGGGGTGCCGGTGCACACGGTGGGCAAGGTCAAGCAGGTCTTCGCCGGCGTCGGCGTCGACCGCGGGCACCCGGGCGCCACCAACGAGGAGGCGATCGCGTCGGTCGAGACGCTGATCGACGAGCTCGACGGCGGCCTCGTGTTCGCCAACTTCGTCGAGACCGACCAGGTCTACGGCCATCGTGGCGACGTGCCGGGGTTCCACGCCGCGCTGCGCCTGATCGACGCCGCGGTCGGCGGCTGGCTCGCCCGCCTCGACCCCGCGCGCGACCTGCTCGTCATCACGGCCGACCACGGCTGCGATCCGACCACGCCGGGCTCGGACCACACCCGCGAGCACGCCCCGCTGCTCGCGCGCTTCGAGGGCCACGCCGGCCGCCGCCACGACGGCCCGTTCGCGGACGTCGGCGCGTCCGCGCTGCGCTGGCTGTCAGCCCGCGACGCCCCGGCGCTCCCGGGCGAGCCGTTCACGCCGTGAGGGCCCACGAGTGTCATCTACACCACCGGTGAGGGGGTCGAGGCGACACTCGTCGCGCCGTGGCTTCGCCACGCTGCTCGCCGCCGCCCTCGTCGCCGGCTGCGGCGGCCCGAGCCAGCCGGTCGCCGCGCCCTCGCCCGGATCGCCCGCGAGCAAGGCGCACGCGCGTGCGGGGGACGCCACCGCGCTCGAGGCGCTGATGCAGCGCCGTGCGCGTGCGCTCGAGGCCGGGCGGCCGCGGGCGTACGCCGCGACGGCGACCGGCCCGCAGCGGCTGCGCGATCGCGAATCGGCTCGTAACGCCGCGCCGTTGCGGCTGCGCGACGTCGAACTGGCCGTGGACTCCGCCGACGTCACCGGGCGCCACGCGACCTTGGCGGTCCGCTCGATCTACGGCATACGCGGTGTGCGGGGCACGTTCACGGCCACTCGCCGCGTCACGGCCGTGCGCACCACCAAGGGCTGGCGCGTGCGCTCAGAGACGAGCCGCCGGGAGCGCCAGCCCTGGGAGGTGGGGCCGATGGCCGAGCGGCGCTCGCCCCATTTCGTCGTACTCGCCCCGCGCGGCCTCGACACCGACGCCGCCGGGCTCACCGATGCGCTCGAGAGCGGCTACACGCGCATGGGCGAGGTGCTGCGGCGGCCCCGGCTGCGGCGGCGCTACCTCGTCATCGTGGCCGGCGGCGCGAGCGCGGCCCGCACGCTCACCGAGCGCATCAGCGGCGTCGGCGGCCTCGCGGCGATCTCGGACTCCGAGGTGCGCGAGACGGGCTCGGCGCAGCGCGTGACCAACGTGCCCTCACAGCGCTTGTTCGTGGTCTGGCCGCCCTTCAGCGCGCTCGACGCGGACGGGCGCCGCCGCGTCGTGACGCATGAGCTGACCCACGCCGCGCTCGCCGGCGTGACCTCGGGGCGGACGCCCGCATGGCTGCTGGAAGGTGTGGCGCTCTACGTGTCCGAGGACCGCAGGGCCGGCGAGGCCGCCGAGCACCTCGCGGGCGCGACCTCGGGCGCACTGCCTCGGCCAGAGGCCTCGTCACCGGCCAGCGCCTCGCGGCGCGCGCTCACGCTCGCGGGCCTCTCCCGCCCGGACGCGATCGCACGCCTGGACGGCGACGCGCAGGCGGCGGCGTACGCCTACGCGTCCGCGGCGGCCTTCTACATCGTCGACCGCTACGGCCGCGAGCGCTATCTGGCGCTCTACGACGCCTTCAACGACGAGGGCCTCCCCGGTCGGGCGGGTGTCGCGGTGACCGGCGCGGCGGTGCGGCGCACGCTCGGGATCTCGGTCACCCGCCTCGAGCGCGACCTGCGGCGGTGGATCAAGACGCAGTCCTTCTAGCCTCACCTGACGCCATGCCCGAGCTGCCCGAGGTCGAGATCATCCGCCGCCATCTGGTGCCCCACGTCGAGGGGCGCACGCTCGAGCGCCTGGAGATCCACGACGCCCGCTGGTCGCTCCCGCTGGCACCCGCCGAGCTGTCCGCCGCGGTCGAGGGCCGCGAGATCGAGCGCCTCGGGCGCCGCGGCAAGTACCTCGTGTGGGAGCTCTCGGACGACGCCTACCTGATGCTGCACCTGCGGATGACGGGGACGCTGCTGCTGCGGCCGCCCGAGCGCCCCCTGCACACGCGCGTGACCTTCTCGCTCGGCGACGGCGAGCTGCTGTTCGTGGACCCGCGCCGGTTCGGGACGGGCGAGCTCGCGCTCGGCCCAGAGGCGCTCGACGCGTTCTTCGCCGCCCGCCTCGGGATCGAGCCGTTCGAGCACGAGTTCACCGGCGCGCGCCTGCACGCGATCGCGAAGCGCTGCCGCGCGCCGATCAAGGCGATGCTGCTCGACCAGAAGCGGATCGCGGGCGTCGGCAACATCTACGCCGACGAGGCGCTGTTCCGCGCCCGCGTGCACCCGCTGCGGCGGGCGGACGCGCTCACCCGCAAGCAGTGCGACGCGTTGCGCGACGCCGTCGTCGCGTCGCTGCAGGCCGGCATCGAGGCCAAGGGCGCCACGATCGACGACTTCCGCGACCCCGACGGCGTCAGCGGCTCCTTCCAGGACCGCTTCCTGATCCACCTGCGCGAGGGCGAGCCGTGCCTGCGCTGCGGCCGCGCGGTGCGCAAGCTGCGCGCCGCGGGGCGGGGGACCTACGTCTGCGAGAAGTGCCAGCCGCGGCCGCGGCTGCGTCGTCAGGCGGCGGCGGCGAGGTCCGCGAGGGTGCCCTCGCGGTCGGCGCGCACGAGCTCCTGATAGCCGCCCAGCGGCTCGCCGTCGATGACGACCTGGGGGAACGTCATCATGCCGGTGAGGCGGACCAGCTCGGCGCGGCCCTCGGGGTCGCGAGCGAGGTTGATCTCCTCGTAGGCGATCTGGCGCTTGGCCAGCAGCGCCTTCGCCGTCCGGCAGTAGCCACAGGGTTCGGTCGTGTACACCTTCATTCGACTCATTACTTCACTTAGTGTAGTAGGGCAAACGTGGCCGGCTCGCTGAAGACCGAGGCGATCGTGCTGCGATCGATCCGCTACGGCGAGGCCGACCGGGTCCTGCATCTCTATACCCCGCAGCGCGGAAGAGTGAGCGCGATCGCCAAGGGGGTCCGGCGCGCCAAGTCGCGCTTTGGCGGCCGCCTGGAGCCGTTCTTCCGGCTCGACCTGGTCCTCTACGAGGGCCGCAGCGACCTCCTCACGGTCACCTCCGCCGAGACGCTGGCGGGCCACCCGCGCCTGCGCGAGGACGGCGCGGCGCTCGACGCCGCCGCTCGCGCCTGCGACGCCGTCGGGCGCCTGTTCGACGACGGCGACCCGCACTCCGGCGTCTACCACCTGCTCGCCAACGAGCTCGCGCTGCTCGACGCCGAGCCGGCGCGCGCCGGGCGGGCCAACGCGCTCGCCTTCCGCCTCAAGCTGCTGCTTGCCGCCGGCTTCTCCCCCCAGCTCGCGGCCTGCGCGTCCTGCGGCGAGCGCGAGCACCTCGCCGGCTTCTCCGGCGCCGCCGGGGGCGTCATCTGCACGGCCTGTGAGGCGGGCGGGTTCGGCCTCGACCAGGCGGCCCACGACTTCCTCGTCGAGGCGCTCGGGCGCCCGCTCGCCGAGACCCCCGCCGCGAGCCCGCGCGCGCTCGCCCAGGCCGAGCGGGCGATCCTCGAGACGCTCGAGCACCACGCGAACGTCCGGCTGCGCTCAGTGAGCACACTGACCTAGTTTCCGGGTGCTCGATCCCAGCGTGCGCCGGGCCTGCAGCCGTTCTCGGCCGCCTACCGGCCACAGGAGGCGCTGTCGACGCAGGTGGTGGAGTCGATGGTCCGCCAGGCGCGCAACGCGTCCTCGCCGGTGACCGGCAACAAGCTCGATCTCACGATCCTCACGGGCGACAACGCCGACTCCCAGCAGTACAACGAGACGCGCTGGTTCATCGACATGCTCGACGGCACCACGGGCCCGGGGAACCCCAATCCCGAGGATCGGTCGCCCTCCGCTCACGGCAGCGACCGCAAGCTCGACCCGAACTCCGGCATCCCGGCGCCCGGCTGCGAGGCCACGCCGGGCTCGGTCTACGACGGCGTGCGCGACTCGGGCCGGCCCGGCCCCGATGACGGCTACTACGAGCCGGACTCCTCGAGCGCCCCGCGCGACGACGGCGACGGCTACTCGCCCGACCGCGCCCGCACGGCCTCCTCGCAGGTCGGCCCCGGGCTCGGGCGCCCGCCGCAGGCGGTCGCCAACCACGACGGCTACTACTCCTTCGTCCCGAAGCCGGGCCTGCGCTTCGCCGTCCTCGACACGATCACCGACGAGTGCGGCACCCCGGTCTGCTCCGTGGGCTCCGTCGACGACACCCAGTCCAGTGGCTGCGCGGCCAGATCGAGCAGGCCGCGGGCGCGGGCCAGTCCGTGATGGTCTTCTCGCACCACACGCTGCGCACGACGCGGTTTCCCGTCCACGGACCCCGCGGAGCAGCCGATCCACTTCGGCGAGAAGACGGACCGCCGCGGCGGCCAGCCGCTCCCGCCGAGCCCGGGGGAGACGCTCGAGCAGCTCTACTGCGAGCACCCCAACGTGATCGCGCATGTCGCGGGCCACGAGCACGAGAACTACGTCGAGCGCCACGGCTGCAGCCAGGACGACCCGACCCTGGGGCCGAACCCGGTGTTCTGGCACGTCTCGACCGCCGCGCACATCGACTACCCGCAGCAGGCGCGATGATCGAGCTCGTCGACCACGGCGGCAAGCTCGGGATCGTCCTGACCATGCTCGACCACGAGGGGACGGCGAACGCCGGCAACGGCAACGCCTCGCCGAGCGTGCAGCGGCTCGCCTCGATCGCCCGCGAGCTGGCCTACAACGACTACCAGGGAGCGCGCGGCGCCCGCGGCGGGCGTCAGTATCGCAACGTCATCCTCGCGACGGACCGGCCCCCGCCGCCCGCGACCCCATAGGATCCGCTCGCGGATGGCCGACACCGCGAGCAAGACCCAGTGGGTCTACGACTTCGCCGACGGGTCGCGCGACATGCGCGACCTGCTCGGCGGCAAGGGCGCGAACGTCGCCGAGATGACGCGCGTGCTCGGCGCCGAGCGCGTCCCGGCGGGGTTCACCATCACGACCGAGGCCTGCGTCGCCTACATGAAGGGCGGCCAGGAGGAGCCCGAGGGCATGGCCGACGAGGTCGCCGAGGCGCTCGGCCGGCTCGAGGAGCAGGCGGAGAAGAAGCTCGGCGACAACGACGACCCGCTGCTCGTCTCCGTCCGCTCCGGCGCCCGCGAGTCGATGCCGGGGATGCTCGACACGATCCTCAACCTCGGGCTCAACGACGAGTCGGTCGAGGGGCTCGCCAAGCAGACCGAGAACGACCGCTTCGCGTGGGACTCCTACCGCCGCTTCGTGCAGATGTTCGGCAACGTCGCGCGCGGGATGAAGGGTGAGGTCTTCGAGGAGGCGATCAAGGAGGCCAAGGAGGAGCGTGGGGTCGAGGACGACACCGACCTCGACACCGACGACCTCAAGGCGCTGACCGAGAAGTTCAAGGAGCGCTACCACGAGCACACCGACGAGGACTTCCCGCAGGACCCGCAGGAGCAGCTGCGTCTCGCCATCCGTGCGGTGTTCGACTCGTGGACCGGTGAGAAGGCCGTGTCCTACCGGCGCCTGAACCGCATCCCCGACGACTGGGGCACCGCGGTCAACGTGCAGCAGATGGTGTTCGGCAACAAGGGCGACGAGTCGGCCACGGGCGTCGCGTTCTCGCGCGACGAGATGACGGGCGAGCCCGAGCCGAGCGGCGACTTCCTCGTCAATGCCCAGGGCGAGGATGTCGTGTCCGGGGTGCGCAACACGCTCGACATCGCCGAGCTCAAGGAGGTGATGCCGGAGGCCCACGAGCAGCTGATGGCGATCCTGAGCACGCTCGAGACGCACTACAAGGACATGCAGGACACGGAGTTCACGATCGAGGACGGGCAGCTGTTCATGCTGCAGACGCGCGACGCCAAGCGCCCCGCCCAGGCGGCCGTGCGCTTCGCCTGCGACGCCGTCGACGAGGAGCTGCTCTCCAAGGAGGAGGCGCTGCTCACCATCGACCCCGCCTCGCTCGACCAGCTGCTGCACCCGACCTTCGACCCGAAGGCGAAGTTCGAGGTGCTGGCCACCGGCGTGAGCGCGTCACCGGGCGCGGCCAAGGGCGAGGTCGTCTTCACCGCGGAGGAGGCCGTCCAGGCCGAGCAGGACGGGCGCGACGTGATCCTCGTGCGGCCGTTCACGGAGGCGGATGACGTCGCCGGCTTCCACGCCGCCAAGGGCATCCTCACGAGCGAGGGCGGGAAGGCGTCGCACGCCGCGCTGGTGGCGCGCGGCATGGGCCGGCCGGCGGTCGTGGGCGCGAGCGCGCTCAAGATCGATCTCGGGGCCAAGACGATCTCCGTCGACGGCACGACGGTCAACGACGGCGACTTCATCGCCATCGACGGCACGAAGGGCTGCGTGACGATCGAGGACGTGGAGCTGATCGACGCCCGCGTCGACGAGTACTTCGACCGCGTCCTCGAGTGGGCCGACGAGCTGCGGCGGCTCAAGGTTCGCGCCAATGCCGACGATCCGCCCGGCGCGAAGAAGGCGCGCGAGCTCGGAGCCGAGGGCATCGGCCTGTGCCGGACCGAGCACATGTTCATGGCCGAGGACCGCCAGCCCAAGATGCGGGCGATGATCATGGCCGACGGCGAGGAGGAGCGGCGCAAGGCGCTCGGCGAGCTGCTGCCCCTGCAGCAGGAGGACTTCGAGGGCCTGTTCGAGGCGATGGTCGGCCTGCCGGTGACGATCCGGCTGCTCGACCCGCCGCTGCACGAGTTCCTCCAGAACCTGCCGGACCTCTCGGCCGAGGTCGAGCGGGCGCGGATCGAGTGCTCCGACGACCTCGACAAGCTCGAGGCGACGCTCAAGCGCGTCGAGGAGATCCACGAGGCGAACCCGATGCTCGGCACGCGCGGCGTCCGGCTCGGGATCCTGTACCCCGAGATCTACGAGATGCAGGTCAAGGCCATCATGCGCGCGGCGGCCGCGATCGTCGAGCGCGACGGCGACGCGCCGCACCCGGAGATCATGATCCCGCTCGTCGACTACGAGCAGGAGCTCGAGATCATGCGCGAGCTCGTCGTCCGCATCGGCGACGAGGAGGGGCTGAAGGCGGGCGAGGACTACACGGTCGGCACCATGATCGAGCTGCCGCGGGCCTGCTTCGTCGCGAACCTGATCGCCAAGCATGCGGACTTCTTCTCCTTCGGGACGAACGACCTCACGCAGACGGCGCTCGGCTTCTCGCGCGACGACGTCGAGTCGAAGTTCGTCCCCGTCTATATGGAGCGCAAGATCATCGACCGCTCGCCGTTCGAGACGATCGACAAGCCGGGCGTCGGCTGGCTCGTGCGGCTCGCCGCCTGGGTCGGCCGCGAGGCGAAGCCGGAGCTCAAGCTCGGCATCTGCGGCGAGCACGGCGGCGATCCCGAGTCGATCGAGTTCTTCCACATGGCGGGGCTCGACTACGTCTCCTGCTCGCCCTATCGCGTGCCGATTGCGCGCGTCGCTGCGGCGCGCGCCGCCATCGAACACGCGGAATAGTCAGGACTTTGCGCCGTCGCGGCCGCGGTGGCCGCAACGGTTGTCAGAATCAGGCCGTGTCGATCATCTCGCCCGACGACCGCCTGTCTCCGCTCGCCGCTCCCTCCTACCCCGCCGCGCGCGCGGAGCCGGAGGAGGAGTGCACGCTGCGCACCCCGTTCCAGCGCGACCGCGACCGGATCGTGCACTGCAAGGCGTTCCGCCGCCTCAAGCACAAGACGCAGGTGTTCGTGGCGCCCGAGGGCGACCACTACCGCACACGGCTCACCCATACGCTCGAGACGACGCAGATCTCCCGCACGGTGGGTCGGGCGCTGCGGCTCAATGAGGATCTCGTGGAGGCGATCGGGCTCGGCCACGACCTCGGCCACCCGCCGTTCGGCCACATCGGCGAGGACGTGCTCGACCGCTGCGCGCGCGAGCGCTTCGGTCGCGGCTTCCGCCACAACGAGCACTCGCTGCGCGTCGTCGACGTGCTCGAGCGGCTCAACCTCACCGAGCCCGTGCGCGACGGCATCCTGCGCCACTCGAGCGGGGCGGGGGAGCCGGCGACGCTCGAGGGCAAGATCGTGCGTCTCGTGGATCGCATCGCCTACATCAACCACGACATCGACGACGCCGTGCGGGCGGGCGTATTGGCGATCGCCGACCTGCCGGCGGAGGAGATCGCCGTCCTCGGCGACACCGGCTCGCGCCGGATCGACCGGCTCGTCCACGACCTCGTCGAGCACTCCGAGCAGGCCGGCGACATCGTCCAGGGCGAGGAGGTCGGCGCCGCGATGATCCGGCTGCGCGGCTTCATGTTCCAGAGCGTCTACCTCGGGCCGACCGCGCGGGCGGAGCACGCCAAGATCGACCGCGTCATGCGCACGCTGTTCGACTGGTTCTGCGACCACCCGGGGGAGCTCCCGCCGGGCGAGCACGGCGCGTCCGAGGCCGACCGCGTGATCGACTACCTGGCCGGCATGACCGACCGCTTCGCCATCCGCGCCTGGACCGAGCGCGCGGTGCCCCTGGGCCTGCTCGCCTAATGCCGCGCTACACCGCCGATTCGCGCGAGCGCGTCCGCGACGCGGTCGACTTCGTCGAACTGGTCAACGCGCGCACGGAGCTGCGCAAGTCCGGGCAACGCCGCTACACGGGGCTGTGCCCGTTCCACGACGAGCGGACGCCGTCGTTCGGCATCGATCCGGTCGAGAAGCTCTACCACTGCTTCGGCTGCGGCGAGGGCGGTGACGTCTTCAAGTTC
Source organism: Solirubrobacterales bacterium (assembly GCA_038327685.1). GTDB lineage: Bacteria > Actinomycetota > Thermoleophilia > Solirubrobacterales > Solirubrobacteraceae > DASQFQ01. Next base: position 7,372 of record JBBQLH010000017.1, on the reverse strand, counting down.
GTGATGGAGACGGAGGGGCTGGACTTCGGCGCGGCGCTCGAGTCGCTCGCCGACCGCGCGGGCGTGGAGCTCGAGGCCGAGGCCGAGGACCCGAAGGCCGCCAAGCGGCGAGACCGCGAGAGCCGGCTGCTCGCGCTGCTCGAGCGCACCGCCGCGTACTACGTGCGCGTGCTGTGGGAGTCGGGCGAGGCCGCCGACGCGCGCGAGTACCTGCTCGGCCGCGGGCTGACCGAGGGGCCGCTGCGCCAGTTCCGCGTCGGCTACTCGCCGTCGGCGTGGGACACGGTCCTGAACGCCTCGCGAAGGGCGGGGTACGCGAACGAGGAGATCTTCGCCGCCGGCCTCGCGATCCGCGGCCGCGAAGGGCAGATCTACGACGTCTTCCGCGGCAAGGTGATGTTCCCGCTCGCCGACCGGCGCGGGCGCGTGCGCGGCTTCGGGGCGCGGGCGATGCGCGACGGCCAGGGCCCCAAGTACGTCAACACGCGCGAGGGCGAGGTCTTCACCAAGGGCCGTCAGCTCTTCGGCGTCGACCTGGCGCGCGCCGCGGCCGCGAAGGCAGGGGCGGTGATCCTCGCCGAGGGCTACACGGACGTGATCGCGCTGCATCAGGCGGGCTTCGCCAATGCGGTGGCGTCGATGGGGACGGCGCTGACCCGCGAGCAGGCGTCCGAGCTCGGCAACCTCGCGGCGCTCGTGCTGCTCTGCCTCGATGCCGACGCCGCCGGTCAGCAGGCCGCGGTCCGCGCCGCGTCCGTGCTCCCGAGCCGGCTCGAGCTGCGCGTCGTCCCGCTCCCGGCCGGCGCCGATCCAGCGGACATCGTGGGGGGGGAGGGCGGCGCCGAGCGGATGCGCGCGCTGCTGGACCGCGCGGTGCCCTTCGCCCGCTTCCAGGTCGAGCGGACGCTCGAGCGCGCGCTCGGCGCGGACGCGACGGCGCAGGACCACGTGCTCGAGGAGGTCGCGAAGGTCATCCGGCCGCTGCAGGGCGGGATCGTCCGCGACGACCTCGTCAAGCTCGCGTCGGGACGGCTGGGGATCAGCCCCGATCTCGTCGAGAGTGCGGTGCGGTCCGCCCGCCTTCCGGCGGCTGGGGGCGGCGGCACGAGCGAGGGCGCCCCGCCACGCGCCGCCAACGGCGCCCGCCAGGCGCTCGACCGCCGGGAGCAGTCCGAGCGCGCGTTCCTCGCCCTCTGCATTGCGCTCCCCGAGCTGGGGGAGCCCAAGCTCGCCGAAGCCGACCTCGACGCCCTCTTCACCTCGCCCCTCTCGCGGCTCGCCGCCGAGCGCCTGCGCGGCCACCTCACCCACCCGGCCGCGATCCTCGCCGACACGCCCGAGCTCTCGGAGCTCGTCCCCGAGATCGTCCTGCGCGCCGGCCAGCTCGACGCCACCCCCGCCACGCTCGAGCTCGAGGCGCTCCAGCTCAACCTCCACCGCCTCGACCGCGAGATCACCGCGGCCGTCCACACCGGCACCCCCGAGGGAGCGATGTCCACGCTCGCCGCCGAGCGCCAGCGAGTGCTCGACGCGATCCGCCATCGCCTGCAGTAGAGCCGTTTCCGTCCGACACACGAACTCGTGTTCGTGTCATGGACAAGGACTGGCTCGAGGCGAGGCTGGCGGAGGGAAGATCGATCGAGTCGATCGCCAGAGAGGTCGGCAAGCACCCGTCGACGGTCGGTTATTGGGTGAAGAAGCACGGCCTGCAATCGGCCCACGCCGCCAAGCACGCTGCCCGTGGCGGCGTCGCCCGCGAGGCGCTCGAGCCGCTCGTACTCGAAGGGTTGAGCATCCGGGCGATCGCCCGGCGCCTTGACGTCAGCTACGCGACGATCCAGCACTGGGCGCGGCACTACGGTCTCACGACGGTTCGAGCGGCGCGTCTAAAGGACACCGAGAAGGCACGGCTTGCGGGCGAGAATGCGATCGAGCTGGTCTGCTCGCAGCACGGGCCGACGACGTTCATCCGTAAGGCCGATGGTGGATTTCGCTGCCGACAATGCCGATCGGAGGCAGTCGTGAAGCGGCGCCGCCATGTCAAGGCCGTACTCATCGAGGAGGCCGGCGGGCGCTGCGCGCTCTGCGGCTATGACCGGTCCCCCGCCGCACTTCAGTTCCATCACGTCGAGCCTGGGGCGAAGGCGTTCGCGATCGCGCACCGCGGAGTGACACGATCGCTCGAGGCGGCCCGCGCAGAGGTGCGGAAGTGCGTGTTGCTGTGCGCCAACTGCCATGCCGAAGTCGAGGTTGGGACCGCTACACTCGGCCCCGACCTGCCGATAGCGGAATGGGCCGCCAGCGTCCTTCCGGGGTAGTTCGGTCCGGGGTAGCTCAATTGGCAGATGCGCTCGACTGTTAATCGAGAGGTTGTGGGTTCGAGTCCCACCCCCGGAGCTTCTGGAGGCCGCCGCCGAGGCGGCCTTCCGTCCTTCCAGAGGCGCCCGGGTCGGAGAAGATCGTCGTCAGCGCCATGCGGCGCAGCACATCGAACGTCGTGCTCCGCTCCGTGGCCACTGCGACGCTCTACTGCAAAACGTTTGGCGGTTGTCATCCCCGTACCATGGCCGGATGCCGACGGTACGCGGACGCCCCGGGGGCCGGCTCGTGCACTCCTCGACCGGCGCCAGCGAGCAGATCGCCGCGCAGATCCGCGTCTGGCTCGAGCAGCAGCAGCTGCAGACCGGCGAGCGCATCGGGACCGAGCAGGAGCTGGCGGGCGAGTTCGGCGTCAGCCGGCCGACGATGCGCGAGGCGCTGCGGCTGCTGTCGGCCGCCCATCTGATCCGGGTCGGCCGCGGCCGTACCGGCGGGATCTTCGTCGCGCGGACGCCGAGCGAGGGGATGAGCCGCAACCTCTCGGAGTCGATCGCGCTGATGCTGGCGGCCGAGACGATCTCGATGGCGGAGCTGCTCGACGCCCGGCTCTCGCTCGAGGTGCCGATCGCCGGCCGCGCGGCGGTCAACGCCGACGAGGGCGTCGTCGCGCGGCTCGAGGAGGCGATCGAGGCCGCGACCGGCCATCAGCCCGGCACCGAGCCGTTCAATACCGCCGACAGCCGCTTCCACCAGATTCTCGCCGAGGCCTCGGGCAGCGACCTCCTGCACGCCCTCACCGGCTGGATCCTCGAGGTGCTCCAGCCCACGCTCATCGTCACGATCGCCGCCCGCGTCGACCCGGAGGCGATCCTCGCCCAGCACCGCGCGATCCTGCGCGCGGTGCGGCGGCGCCAGCGGCTGGCGGCGGAGCGCGCGATGCAGGCCCACATCGAGTACCTCGTCCAGATCCTCGACGAGGGCGAGTGACCACTAGGCTCGGGCCATGACCGCGACGACGACACGAGCCCAGGCCCCGAACGAGGGGATGAAGTGGTGGGGGTGGGGCGACGAGGCCATCGCGTTCACCCACGACGACAAGCCCGACTTCGCACCGTTCATTCAGGACAAGCTCGGAATCGACGTCGAGCGGACCTCCGAGCGCCTCCCGGCCTTCGCCGAGCTCGACGTGCCCGAGCCGCAGCTGACCGGCGACCTGCGCGCCGCGCTCGAACGCGCGGTCGGCGAGGCACACGTCTCCGACGACGCCCATGACCGCGTGGTCCACGCGCGCGGCAAGAGCCTGCGCGACCTCGTCCGCCAGCGCCGCGGCGAGCTCGGGCGGGTCCCCGACCTCGTCGTACGCCCCGGCGCGGAGGCCGAGGTGGCCGAGGTCCTGCGCGCGGCGCTCGACGCCGACGCGGTCGTGATCCCGTTCGGCGGCGGCACGAGCATCTCCGGCAGCCTCGAGGCGCCGCGCGAGGAGACGCGCGCCGTCGTCTCCGTCGATCTCGCCCGCATGGACCGGGTGCTCGAGATCGACGACACCTCGCGGCTTGCCCGCGTACAGGCCGGCGTCTACGGGCCGCACCTCGAAGAGCAGCTCAATGCGCGCGGCTGGACCTTCGGGCACTACCCCGACTCCTTCACCCACTCGACGCTGGGCGGCTGGATTGCGACCCGCTCCTCGGGCATGCAGTCCGACCGCTACGGCGACATCGCCGACATCACCCGCGGGCTGCGGGTGGTCACGCCCGCGGGGCTGCTCGCGGTCCGTCCGGTACCGAGCACGTCGACCGGGCCGAGCGTGCGCGAGATGGTGCTGGGCAGCGAGGGGCGGCTGGGCATCATCTGCGAGGCGACGGTGCAGGTCCAGCGCGTGCCCGAAAAGCGCGCGATCCTCGGGTATCTGCTGCCGAACTGGACGGTGGCGCTCGAGACCATGAACGCGATCGCGGCCAGCGAGGCCGCGCCGTCGGTCACGCGCGTCGCCGACGCGAACGAGACGGCGTTCTCGTTCGCGACGAAGAAGGCCTCGTCGCTCATCGACAAGGTCCAGTCCAAGGCGCTCGCCACGTTCCTGGAGCGCCGCCGCGGCTTCGACCTCGGCGAGATGTGCCTCGGGTTCATCGGCTACGAGGGGCCCGCGCGGGTCGTCACCGCGCAGCGCCTGGCGGTCGGGCGCATCGTCGCCCGCCACGGCGGAATCTGCATCGGCTCGAGCCCCGGCGAGCTCTACGACCAGAAGAAGTTCGACACGCCCTACATCCGCGACTACCTGCTCGACCGCGGCGCGCTGGCCGACGTGTCGGAGACCGCGGCGCCGTGGGGTGCGCTCCCGGGGCTCTACGACCGGGTCATCGTCGCCGCCCGCGGCGCCTTCTCGGACCTCGGTGTCCAAGGCTACGTCATGTGCCACCTCTCGCACTCCTACCACGCGGGCGCGTGCCTCTACTTCACGTTCGCGATCACGCCGTCGGGCAAGCGCGACGGCCTCGAGGAATATGGGGTCGTGAAGTCCGCGATCCAGCAGGCGTTCGTGGACAACGGCGGCACGCTCTCCCACCACCACGCGGTCGGCACCGAGCACGCCGAGTGGCTCGAGCAGGACATCTCGGCGCCCGGCGTCGGCATGCTGCGGGCCCTGTTCGACGGCACCGACCCCGGCGCCAACCTCAATCCCGGGAAGATCGTGTGACCGTAGGCCGTGGCGGGAGTAGTTCCCGGCATGGGTGACCGCAGCCCTGAGGAGCTCGACGCGGCGTGGTCGCGCCGTGCGAGCGCGCGCGCCGTGCGGGAGGGCGTGCTGATGGGCGTGCTCGGGCCGCTGATGGACGCCTACACCCGCCGCCGGGTGCTGGGCCGCGAGCACTTCGACGGGCTGCAGGCGCCGGTCGCGTTCGTCGCCAACCACTCGAGCCACATGGACACGCCGGCGATCCTGCGCGCGCTGCCGCGCGCGTGGCGCCGGCGTACGGCGGTCGCCGCGGCGGCCGACTACTTCTACGCCAAGCGGCGGCTCGGCCACACCGTGTCGCTGTTCTTCGGCACCGTGCCGATGGCGCGTGACGGCCGCGGCCTCGACTCGAGCGCCACCGCCCACCTGGAGCGGCTGTTCGCCGACGGCTGGAGCCTTGTGATGTTCGCCGAGGGCACGCGCTCGCGCGACGGCAGCGTCGGCAAGCTGCGCTCGGGCGCCGCCGTCCTGGCCACGCAGCACGACCTCGCCATCGTGCCGATCCACGTCTCGGGCACGCACGCGGTGATGCCCGTCGGCCGGTACTGGATGCGCCGCACGCCCGGCAGTCGGCATCCGATCGAGATCCGCTTCGGCGCGCCGATCCGGCCGGACGACGACGAGCACCGCAGCGACGTGATGGAGCGCGTCCGGCGCTTCTTCGAGCAGGCCGGCGCCGAGACGACCCCGGCGGAGCGCGCCCCGCTCGCCGGCGCCACCTCGCCCTGACGTGGGCCGCACCTTCGTCACCGGCGCCACGGGCTTCATGGGCGGCGCGCTCGCCCCGCGGCTGGTCGAGCGCGGCGACGACCTCGTCGGGCTCGCGCGCTCCGATGCCTCGGCCGCCAAGCTCGCCGCGCGCGGCATCGCGGTCGCCCGCGGCGACGTGCTCGACGAGGCCTCGCTCGCCGCCGGGATGGCCGGCTCGGAGCTCGTCTACCACTGCGCCGGGATCAACTCCCACTGCCCGCCCGATCCCAAGCTGCTGCTGAAGGTCAACGCGCTGGGGCCCGAGCTCGTCGTGCGCGCCGCGGCCCGCGCGGGGGTGCGCCGGGTCGTCTTCACCTCCTCGGCCGCCTCGGTGGGGGAGCCCCACGGCACCGTCGGCCACGAGCGCTCGGTGCACCGCGGCTCCTACCTCTCGGTCTACGACCGCTCCAAGCACGAAGGGGAGCAGGCCGCGTTCGCCGCCGCGCACCGGACCGGCGTCGAGCTGGTCGCGATCTGCCCCTCCTCGGTCCAGGGACCGGGGCGCAAGACCGGCAACGGCAAGCTGATCGTCGACTACCTCAACGGCAAGCTGCCGGCGTTCGTCGACACCTACGTCAGCGTCGTCGACATCGCCGACTGCACCGAGGCCCACGTGCTCGCGACCGAGCGCGGGCGCGCGGGCGCGCGCTACGTGCTCAACGGCGCGACGATCACCTCGGGCGAGGCGCTCGAGCTGATCGCCGAGCTCTCCGGGGTGCGCCGGCCGGTGCGCATCGTCCGGCCGGCGGTGGCGCGCTCCGCCGCGGCGCTGCTCGAGGCCGTCTACGCGGTCCGGGGCCGCACGCCGTCACTGTGCCGCGCCCGCATCCGCACCTTCCTCCACGGCCACCGGTATGACGGCACGCTGGCGACGCGCGAGCTTGGGCTCGCGTACACGCCGGTCCGCGAGACCTTTCGCCGCACGATCGAATGGGCGGTGGGGGAGGGGCTGGTCGAGCGGGAGCTACTCCTCCCAGTCGAGTGACCGTGCCAGACGATCGCGGGTGCCCGCGAACGCTCCGAGCACCTGCGCCGCCCAGTCGGTGGGCAACTTGCTCCACGGGAACCCCCGGCGTACCGACCGGGTACCTTTCTCGGAGTCATGCCCCGTCCGTCGCAGGCTCAGAATACCGCTCGCCTCGATCCCAAGCAGCGCGACGCCGCGCTGGCGCGGATGCGCGAGGAGACGTTTGACGTCGTCGTCATCGGCGGCGGCGCGACGGGGACGGGCTGCGCGCTCGACGCCGCCAGCCGCGGCCTGTCGGTCGCGCTGCTGGAGGCGCGCGATTTCGCCTCCGGCACCTCGAGCCGCTCGAGCAAGCTGATCCACGGCGGTCTGCGCTACCTCGAGCAGATGGAGTTCGGTCTCGTCCACGAGGCGCTGCGCGAGCGCGGTCTGCTGCTCACCGTGATCGCGCCGCACCTGGTGCGGCCCGTGCCGTTCCTCCTTCCGCTGACGGAGCGGGTGTGGCAGCGCGCCTACGTCGGCGCCGGGATGCTGCTCTACGACGAGCTCGGCGGCCACAAGGGCCTGCGCCGCCACCGCCATCTGACCAAGCGCCAGGCGCT
>JBBQLH010000016.1:0-52916 GCA_038327685.1 Solirubrobacterales bacterium | reverse complement strand
CGCGCTCCTGCTCGCTGAGCTCGATCCGATACGGACTGCGCCTGGGCATCAGAACCCCCACACCAGCGGGACAGGATGCCACAGAAACTATGCCCGCACCCGGACCACTAATACGTGTTGTTACTTACGAGAACGACCACTAAGGCACGCTGACGGTCTCGTCCTCGACGAAGACGCGGTCGGCGGCCTCGAGCGCGCTCGGGCGCGCGCGGGCGATCCAGGCGGTGAGCGCGATTCCGGCGACCATCCACGCGATCGCGAACCAGTTGCCCCAGCGGATCGGGTAGTCGGGGGCGTCCTTGTACTGGTAGTAGAGCGGGAAGGCGAAGGCCAGCGCCCCGAGGACCGGGAACACGGCGTGGACCAGCGGGTTGAACTCCGAGGGCCGATGGCGCCGGTAGAAGACGATCGTCCCGACGCAGACGAGGATGTAGATGACGATCACCACGACGGTCACCGCGGTGCCGATGGTCGCGTAGGCGTCCACCGGGCCCCAGATCGCCCCGAGCAGGAGCGCGATCGCGGTCCCGACGAGCACGTTGACGATGATCGCCACGTGCGGCGTGCGGAACTCGCGGTGGGTGCGGGCGAGCGCGCGCGGCGCCGCGCCGTTGCGCGCCATCGCGTAGAGCACGCGGGTGGCCGCGTTCACGCCCGCGTTGGCGTTCGCGATCGCCGAGTTGATGATCGCGAGGAAGATCAGGACCCAGCCGCCGCCCCAGAACACGGTCGCCAGCGCGCGCCAGGGGTCGGCGTTCGTGGTCGCCTGCTTGACGAAGCGGTCGAATCCGGCGCCGTAGACCCAGGCGTAGGAGGCGAGCACGTAGAGCAGGCCGATCACCAGCGCCGACAGCACGACGGCGCGCGGGATCGTCCTGCGCGGATGCTTGGCCTCCTCGCCGAGCGGCGCCGACGCCTCGAACCCGATGAAGGCCAGGATCCCGAAGATCATCCCCTTGAAGACGCCGTTGAACGACCCGGCCGTCGCGTTGGAGGGGTCGAACGCGCGCAGGTCGAGGTCCCCCACGTTGGAGATCAGCATCCAGATCGAGAGCGCCGCGAAGACGATGATCTCGAACAGCCCGAGGATGACGCCGGCCTGCGCGGAGATGCGGACGTCGCGGTAGGTGAGCGCGAACACGATCCCGGCCCCGACCAGCACCCACGGCCACCAGCTGATGTTGATCCCGAGCTCGTTCTTGACCACGTCCTCCGTCGCGGTCGCGAACACGAGGATGATGAACGGGAACACGAGCGGCTCGAACAGCAGGAAGACCCAGCCGGTGAAGAAGCCCGCGCGCGAGCCCAGCGCCTGGCTGACGTACGCGTAGAGGCCGCCCGCCGACGGGATCTGCTTGGCGAGCTGACCGATCGAGTTGGCCACCAGCAGGCAGGCGATCAGCGCGAACAGGACCGACAGCGGCAGCGTCGGCCCGGCGAACTGGACCGAGACGAGGATCGAGAACGCGATCGCCGCCCCCGGCGCCATGTGGGTCACGGACTGGAACAGCACCCCCGGAAGCCCGATCGAGTGCTCCCTGAGATGCTCGAACTCGCGCTCGGACGTCGTCGCCACGGCGCTGCTCCTACCCGCGCCCGAGGGCCACGACACCCCGGGTCCTACGACCAATTGCCCGTGGGAAGCGGGCGGCCGCGCGGCTAGCGTGGCCAGGCATGCACGCGATCCGCCAGCATGCGTTCGGCCCGCCGGAGACGCTGCGCTACGAGGAGGTCCCCGACCCCGTCCCGGCCGCCGATCAGGTGCGGATCCGGGTCGAGGCCGCAGGACTGCACCTCATCGACACCAAGATCCGGGGCGGGTTCTCGGGCGGCTCGCTCGTCGCGCCGGAGCTGCCGATGACGCCCGGCCGTGAGGTCGCCGGCAGCGTCGACGAGCTCGGCCCCGGCGTCGACGAGCGCTGGCGCGGGCGGCGCGTCGTCGCCCACCTCGGCCAGGCGTCCGGCGGCTACGCCGAGCTCGCCGTGGCGCCGGTCGACGCGCTGCACGAGATCCCGGATGAGCTGAGCGCGGAGGCCGCGGTCGCGATGATCGGCACCGGGCGGACCGCCGTCGGGATCCTCGGAGGAGCCGCGCTGACCGCCGAGGACGTGGTGCTCGTCACCGCGGCCGCGGGCGGGCTCGGCGTCCTCTTCATCCAGGCGGCGCGGAACGCCGGCGCGTTCGCGGTGGGCGTCGCGGGCGGGCCGGCCAAGACCGAGCGCGTGCGCGCGCTCGGCGCGGACGTCGCCGTGGACTACGCACAGCCCGGCTGGCCGGAGCGCGTCCGCAAGGCGCTCGGCGAGCGCGAGCCGACCGTCGTGCTCGCCGGCGTCGGCGGCGAGCTCGGCCGTGCGGCGATGGAGCTGCTCGGCCCCGGCGGACGGCTGCTGCTGTTCGGCTTCGCGTCCGGCACGGCCACGGAGATCACGACGCGCGACCTGATGGCGCGCGGGCTCACCGTCAGCTGGGCGATCCCACGGACGCTGCGGCGGCCGGGCGGACAGCGCGAGCTCGAGACGCGAGCGCTGGCCGAGGCGGCGGCGAGGCGGCTCATCCCGCTCGTCGGCCGGGTCTTCCCGCTCGCGGAGGCCGCCGCGGCGCATGAGGCGCTGGAGATGCGGGCAACCGAGGGCAAGACGGTGCTGGTGCCATGACGCATTTCGTTTGCGTGACCTGCGGGGTCCAGTACGCCGCCTCGGAGGAGCCGCCGGCGAGCTGCCCGGTCTGCGAGGACGATCGCCAATACGTGCCCGAGAGCGGGCAGCAGTGGACGACGCTCGAGGCGCTGCGCGGCGATTACGCCAACCGCATCGCCGCCGAGGGCGAGCTGACCGCGATCGGCACCGAGCCGCGGTTCGCGATCGGCCAGCGCGCGCTGCTCGTGCCCTGGGGCGAACACCAGCTGATGTGGGACTGCGTGACGTTGCTCGACGACGAGACTGCGGCGGAGGTCGAGCGGCGGGGCGGGCTCGCCGCGATCGCGATCTCCCACCCGCACTACTACTCGGCGATGGCCGAGTGGGGCCGGCGCTTCGGCTGCCCGGTGTACCTGCACGCCGATGACGCCGAGTGGATCATGCGGCCCGACCCTGTCGTCGAGCTGTGGGAGGGCGAGCGGAAGGAGCTCGGCGACGGCCTGACGCTGATCCGCTGCGGCGGGCACTTCGCGGGCGGCACGGTCCTGCACTGGACCGGCGGCGCGGACGGCGGCGGCGCGCTGCTATCGGGCGACATCGTCCAGGTCATCCCGGACCGCCGCCACGTCGGCTTCATGTACAGCTACCCCAACCTGATCCCGCTGCCGGCCGCCTCCGTGGAGGCGATCCGCGCCGCGCTCGACCCGTTCGCGTTCGAGACGATCTACGGGGCTTGGTGGGGCACCCTGATCGAGGACGGCAAGGGCGCCGTCGAGCGGTCGGCCGCGCGCTACGTGCGCGCGGTCGGCTGAGGCAGTTCCCCGGCGGCCTGCAGGATCGTGGCGAGCAGGCCGGGGAAGCGGGCCTCGAGGTCGTCCTCGCGCAGCAGGTTCACGCGCTTGGTGCCGTCCTGGCGCTGCCGGATGACCCCGGCCTCGCGCAGGACCTTGAAGTGATGGGTGCAGGTCGACTTCGTGACCGGGACGTCGAAGCTGCCGCAGCTGCGGGCCTCGATCGCGCCGGCCAATCCGCGCACCATCAGCAGGCGCACGGGGTCGCTCAGCGCGTGCAGGACGGCCGCGAGCTCGATCTCGTCGCGGCTGGGATGGGCGAGGGTTTCCCTGGCGGGTGCGTGCATGGTCCCCGAGTTCGTTGTACGACGATCATCGTACGTTTGATAGAGTACGACGTTCGTCGTACAACGAAGGGCCGGTATGACCAACACGCAGACAACGAACCCCCCTCGAACCGAAGCGACCGACGCTCGCTGGCTCGCGCTGATCGTGCTCTGCGCAGGCTTCATGATGATCATCCTCGACTCCACGATCGTGAACGTAGCGCTGCCCTCGATCCAGGAGGACCTCGGCTTCTCCCAGTCGAGCCTGGCCTGGGTCGTCAACGGATACCTGATCGCGTTCGGCGGCCTGCTGCTGCTGTCGGGGCGCCTCGGCGATCTGATCGGGCGCCGGCGGGTCTTCCTGTTCGGCCTCACGCTCTTCACCGCCGCCTCGCTGGCCTGCGGCTTCGCGCCGAGTCAGGAGCTGCTGGTCGGCGCGCGCTTCATCCAGGGCATCGGCGGCGCGCTCACCTCCGCCGTGATCCTCGGCATGATCGTCACGATGTTCCCCGAGCCGCGGGAGCAGGGCAAGGCGATCGGCATCTACAGCTTCGTCGCGTCGGCCGGCGCCTCGATCGGCCTGCTCGCGGGCGGCGCGCTCACCCAGGCGATCGGCTGGCACTGGATCTTCTTCGTCAACGTCCCGATCGGGATCGCGACGGCTCTGCTCGCGCTGCGCTACGTCGAGGACGACGAGGGCCTCGGGCTGGGCAGGGGCGCCGACGTGCTCGGCGCGCTGCTCGTGACCGCCGCCGTGATGCTCGGCGTCTACACGGTCCTCGGGGTCAGCGACCACGGCTGGACGTCGCCCCACACGCTCGGGTTCGGCGCCGCGTCGCTCGCGCTGGTCGCCGGCTTCCTGACGCGCGAGGCGCGCGCGGCGACGCCGCTGATGCCCCTGCGCGTGTTCCGCTCCCGGAACCTGACGGGAGCCAGCCTCACGATCGTGCTGATGGTGGCCGGGATGTTCGGCATGTTCTTCCTCGGCGTCCTCTACCTGCAGCGGATCCTCGGCTTCGACGCGATCGAGAACGGCCTCGCGTTCCTGCCCGTCTCGACGCTCATCGGCGTGATGTCACTCGGCGTGTCGGCGCGGCTGAACCTGCGCTTCGGCCCGCGGGCGACGCTGCTGCCCGGGCTCGTCCTGGTGGCGGTGGCCCTCGCCTACTTCTCGCGCGCGCCGGTGGACGGCCACTACGTGGCCGATGTGCTGCCGGTCGTGGTCCTGCTCGGCGCCGGCGCCGGCTTCGTGTTCCCGGCGCTGACGACGATCTCGATGTCGGGTGTCCTGCCGCACGACGCCGGGCTGGCCTCCGGCGTGGTCAACACGAGCATGCAGGTCGGCGGCGCCTTCGGCCTCGCCGTCCTCGCCACGCTGGCGACCGACCGCACCGAGACGCTGCGCTCGCAGGGTGACTCGGTCGCCTCGGCGCTGACCGGCGGCTACCAGCTCGCGTTCCTCGTCGCGGCCGGGCTCATCGGCGCCGCGATCCTGCTCTCGGCGTTCGTGCTGCGCTCGGATCCCCCGGCGCGGGAGCTCGCCCGAGAGCGGGCGCACGGCGCCCGCGAACCGGAGCCCGAGCCGGCGTAGGCGAGGGACGAGCGAGGGTGCCTTAGGGGTCATCCCCAATGGTGCGAAGCCTCGCCGGCCCCGATCATGTCCACCATGAACTCGACCCCCTCCCCCACCAAGCTCACCCGTTCGACCACCGACAAGCAGATCGCCGGCGTCGCCGGCGGCGTCGCGGACTACTTCGGCATCGACCCCGTCATCGCCCGCGTCGGCTTCGCCGTCACCGCCCTCTGCGGCGGCGCCGGCCTGCTCGCCTACATCTTGATGATGTTCATCGTCCCCAGCGCCGACGCCCCCGTCGCCGCGCACCCCGCCACGGCTTGACCCCCACCCTCCGCGCCGGCTCCCCCAGCCGGCGCGGAGCGTCGGCCGTGCGATCGGCAATTCCCCGAAGCCGTACATAGACTCGCTGTTTGCGCACGATGCGGCCCGTTGGCACAGGGCGGCTGCTGCTGCTCTGGCCGCTCAGCATCGCCCGTTCCCCGCGGGCCAGGAGAACGCGCTCCTGATCTCGGCCGACCCGAGCCTCGCGAACACGATCGACCGGTTCGAGAGCTTCTGCAGCGGAACGACCGGACTGGTCCTGGCGATCGTCGGCATCTCGCGCACGGCCCTGATCCTCATCATCCAGGTCTACTACGCGCTGCTGACGGGCGAGTTCATCCGCTCCAGCCGGGAGGTCACGTCCGTCCTGCTCGTCTCGGTGCCGCTGGCGTTCCTGTTCGGCATCCTGCACCAGCAGCTCGCGCGCGCCGGGATGGCGGACCTCGTCACGCTGCATCGGGCGCCCGAGTCGCGGCGGCTCGGCGAGGCGCTGGCGAAGGCGCTCGGCGACCCGTCGCTCGTGCACGCCTACTGGCTGCCGCGCTTCGACGCCTACGTCGACGCCGACGGCGAGCCCGTGCGGCTGCCCGAGAACGGCTCCGGACGCGCGGTGACCACGTCGAGCACGACGGCGAGCACGTCGCGGCGCTCGTGCACGACGCGGCGCTGGCGCACCAGCCGGACCTGCTCGAGGCGGTGTCCGCGGCCGCGAGCGCGCCGCGCTCGGCCCGGGCGTCGGCACTGCGCTCGCGACGCTCGTGATGGTCAAGTGGCACCTGCCGATCGCGATCCCGGTGAACACGCTGTTCGCCTTCACGGTGATCGCGGTGCTGGCAGGCGTCGGCGCGGCGGTCATGCCCGCCCGCCGCGCCTCGCGGCTGAACGTGCTGGAGGCGCTGCAGTACGAGTACCACGCTCCGTCCCTCAACCCCGCACCAGACCGCCTCGCCGCTCCCGCGGCGGGGCGATTTGCGTTCGGCCGGCCGGTAGTGTCGGCGGATGAGCGACACCGCCACGTGCTCGGGCTCCGGGGAGGGAGAACGGCGCTGGTTCCTCGGGACGCTGGCCACGATCCGCGTGCCGGGCGAGGCCGTCGGAGAGCGCTTCGCGCTGATCGAGTTCATGTTCCCCGGGGGCGCCTCGCCACCCCGGCACACGCACCCGCAGGATGAGAGCTACGTCGTGCTCGACGGTCGGCTCACGATCGAGGCCGGCGGGCAGCGCTTCTCGCTCGAGGCCGGAGGAGCCGCCGTGGTTCCGATGGGCGTCGTCCACACGTTCCGCGTGGACAGCGAGACTGCGCGCGTGCTCGTCCTCAGCACGCCCGCGGGCCTCGAGCGCATGGTCCGCGACGGCTCGGTGCCCGCCGACGCCGCGACCCTGCCACCCGCCGACGCGCCGCGGCCGGCGCCCGACGAGCTGGGCAGGATCTTCGAGGCCCACGGTCAGGTCAACCACGGGCCGCCCCTCGGCCCAGCCGACTGACCCGGTCTCAGGCGCCGCGCGCCGCGCCGACCTTGATCACGACGTAGACGAGCCCAGCGGCGCCGAGCGCGCGCCGCGCCCAGCTCACGCCGCTCGTCAGCTCCCCCCACGCCCACACGGCGAGCCCGGCGTAGAACACGGCGCGAGCGTATGCGTGTACGGAACCATCCGTCAGCGCCGCGACGAGCCACGCGCCGAACGCGACGAGCAGCGGCGCGTTCGGGAATTGCACGAGCTGGAAGCGCGGCGGCCAGCCATGCTGCCCGCGCCGCCAGACGTCCCGCAGAGCCGTCAAGCGGGGCCGGCGGCGGCGACGAGCTCGGTCAGCTCGTGTGGCGCGGGCGATCGCGCGCCCTGCTCCATCGCGTGCACGAGCTCGACGACGCGGTCGTTGAACGGCGTGGCGATCGAATGCGTGCGCCCGCGCCCGGCGACGCCGCCGTTGACGACGTCGACCTCGGTCGCGCGCCCCTGCTCGAGGTCCTGCAGCATCGACGGCTTGGTGTTGCCGGCGATCGCCATCAGCCGCGCGAGCGCCGCGTCGTCGCGGTCGACGAGCTCGCGCGGCTCGACGTCGAGCACCTCGTCGAGCTCGACGCCCTCGGCCTCGGCGACCGCGAACCCCTCGGCCCAGATCGCGTAGAGCGCGGCGCGCCCGTCCCGATGCTCCGCGACGCCGCCATAGCGCAGGCCCGAGACGGCGGAGAGACCCGTGCACGACGAGTTGACGAGGAGCTTGGACCAGATCTGCCCGCGCATGTTGCTCGTCACGCGAACGTCGCCCACCGCCTCGAGGCAGCGCGCGAGCAGCCGCGTGCGCTCGCGCTCGGCGCCGTCGAGCTCGCCGACCACCATCGGCGCGATCGTGTCCCGCACCACGTGCCCCGGCCCGAGGTTCGTCCCGCCCCACTCGACGATGCAGGAGAGCAGCCGGTCGGCGCCGACCAGCTCCGCCATCCGGTCCTGGATCAGGCCGTTGCCGAGCGACACGAACGACTCGACCTTCCCGGTGGCGGCCAGCGGCTCGAGGGCGGCGCGATGGAACGGCGACTTGACGGCGATCAACGCGAAGTCGAACTCGCCGTCGAGCTCGTCGGCCGAGCCGACGGCCTCGAGCGCGACGGTGTGCTCGGCGCCCGCCTCCTCGAACGTCAGGCCCGGGTCGCGCAGGCGCGCGACGTGGTCCTCGTTCGTGTCCAGCACGACGACGCGCTCGACGGCGCCCGCGAGCTTGGCCGCGGTGATGCCGCCGATCGCGCCGCCGCCGACGACGAGCACGCTCGCACTGGTCACGTGACCCGCTGCACCGGCTCGGCGGCGACCTCCGTGCGGCGGAAGCGGCCGGACGTCTCGCGCGGCGCGCGCTCGAGCGCCGGGTCGTGCGCAACCCGCGTGGCGAGGAACGAGCCGAGCGCGAGGATCGCCGCAAGCGCGATCAGGCCGCCGTCGGTCGAGCCGGTGGCGTCCTTCATGAGCCCGACCAGATAGGGCCCGACGAAGCCGCCGAGGTTCCCGATCGAGTTGACCAGCGCGATGCCCGCCGCCGCGGCGGGACCGCTCAGCAGGGCCGCCGGCATCGTCCAGAACACCGGGTGCGCGCCGAGCAGGAAGAACAGGCCGACGGCCAGCGCCGCGATCGCGGCGACGGGCGAGACGACCGTGGAGAGCGTGAACGCCACGGCGCCGATCGCCAGCGGGACCGCGACGTGCAGCTTGCGCTCGCCGGTGCGGTCAGAGTGGCGCGAGATCAGGACGAGCCCGAAGATGGCGATCGTGTACGGGATCGCCGTCACGAAGCCCTTGCCGACGTCGCTGAGCCCGTTGATCTTGTCGACGATCTCACCGACCCAGAACGAGATCCCGTAGACGTTGACGACCATGCAGAAGTACAGCGCGCCAAAGGCGAGGACGCGCCCGTCCTTGAACACCTCGCCGAGGGTATGGCGCTCGCGCGTGAGCCGCACCTTCTCCTCACCCTCGAGGCGCTCGGCCAGCCAGGCCTTCTCGTCCTCGGGGAGCCACTTCGCGTCCTCGGGCCCGTCGTCGAGGAACCAGAGGACGAAGCCGGCGGCGAGCAGCGCGGGGATCGCCTCGATCACGAACAGCCACTGCCAGTCCTTGAGCCCCGCCACCCCGTCGAACGCAGACATGATGCCGCCCGAGATCGGGGCGCCGATCGCGTAGGAGATGGCGATCGCCGACATGAAGAAGCCGACGGCGCGAGCGCGCTCGCGGGCCGGGAACCAGTAGGAGAGATACAGGATCATGCCGGGGAAGAAACCCGCCTCCGCCATGCCGAGCAGGAAGCGGACGAGGTAGAAGCTCAGCGGCCCCTTCACGAACATCGTGCAGGCCGAGATGATCCCCCACGTGACCATGATGCGCGCAATCCACTTGCGCGCGCCGAACTTGTGCAGCGCGAGGTTGCTGGGGACCTCGAGGAAGAAGTAGGCGATGAAGAACACACCCGCGCCGAAGCCGTAGACGGCGCCCGAGAAGCCGAGGTCGGACTCCAGTCTGTCTTGGGCGAAGGTGACGTTCACCCGGTCCAGGTAGGCGATGATGTAGAGGCCCAGGAGGACGGGCATGAGGCGGGCGGCGACCCTGCGCATCGTCCGCGTTTGCAGCTCGGATGTTGCGGCGCGTGGTTCCATACATTTCGCATCCCCGACGCGCGCGCCACCGAAACGACGCGCTGTCAGCTAGCTGGTGCGCCCCAGCGCCTGCAGCGCCGTCGGCAGGATCGTCAGCTCGGGAACGTAGGCGCGCGGCGGCAGCGAGACCGCGAACAGGCACGCGGCGGCGACGTCCTCCGGCATCAGCATCTGCGCGCGCATCTCGGCGTCCGGCACCTGCGGGCGGTTCTCGAGGATCGGCGTGTCGACCACGCCGGGGGCGACGGTCGTGAAGCGGACGCCGTGCGGCTCGTCGAACGCGGCGCCGCGCGCGAGCGCGTGCAGGCCCGCCTTGGACGCCTGGTAGGCGGCGCCCGACCGGTCGGTCCAATTGCCGGAGACGCTGCCGATCAGGACCACGTCGCCGCGCGTCTCACGCAGCGCCGGCAGCAGGGCCTGCACCACGTTGAACGCGCCGGTGAGGTTGGTCGCGAGGACGCGGTCCCAGTCCTCCGGCGACGTCTCCTCGAAGCGACGGCGCTTGATGTTGATCCCGGCGGCGACCACGAGCGCGTGCAGCGGCCCGATCGTCCGCGCGAGCTCCGCGACTGCGTCGCGGTCGGTGACGTCGAGGGCGTGCGCGGTGACGCGATCGCCCGCGGCTTCCTCGATCAGCTCCGGACGCCGCGCGGCGGCGTGCACGTGCGCGCCGGCGTCGGCGAAGGCCAGCGCGGTCGCGAGGCCGATCCCGCTCGACGCGCCGACGACCAGCGCGACCTTCCCGTCCAGCGCGCCCACGGTCACGCCTCCCGGCCGGCGCCGGCGAGGAAGACCTTGACCTCGGCCGGCGGCGGGCCGCCGGCGAGCGCCGCGAAGGCGCTGGGACCGTCGTCGAGCGGGCGCACCTGCGCGAGCTCGCCCAGCGACGCGCGGCCGTCGACCAGCCACTCGAACGCCTGCTCGAAGTCGTCCATCGTGTACGCGTAGGAGCCCTGCATCGAGAGCTGGCCGCGCACGATGTCGTGGAAGCCGAGCGTCGTGTCGTCGGCGGCGAGGCCGACGTAGACGGCCTGCCCGCCCGGTCGCAGCAGTCCGAGCGCCAGCCGCCGCGTCGCCTCGGCGCCCACGGCGTCGAGCACCAGGTCGGCGCCGAGGCCGCCGGTCGCGCCGGGCTCGGTCTCGAGCGCCTCCTCCTCCGAGCTGTAGGTCGCGTGCGCGCCGAGCGTCGCGGCCCGCTCGCGCCGCTGCGGCTGGGGCTCGAGCAGCGCCACGTGCCCGATCCCCGCCAGCAGCGCCGCCTGCAGCGTCACCAGCCCGATCGTTCCCGCGCCCAGCACGACGGCCCGTTCGACCGGGCCGCGCGCGAGCCCGAGCCGGACGGCGTGCACGCCGTTGGCCAGCGGCTCGACGAGCGCGCCCGTGCGCGCCGACACGCCGGCGGGCAGCGCCCGCGCGCTCGCGGCCGGCGCGCGCACGAGGTCGGCGAAGGCGCCGTCTGAGTGCACGCCGATCAGCTTGCGGTCGGGGCACAGGTTCGCGTGCCCGGTGTGGCACAGCCGGCACCGCCCGCAGCCGCTGAGCGGATTGACGGCGACGCGCACGCCCTCGAGTTCGCCCGCGCCCGCGCCCGCCTCGACGACCACCCCCGCGAACTCGTGCCCCATCACCAGCGGCGGCGTGCGATTGCCCATGTGCCCGCGGTAGCCCTCGACCTCGGAGCCGCAGATGCCGACCGCCTCCGGGCGCACGATCAGCTCGCCCGAGCCCGGGTCGCCGGGGTCGGGGCGCTCCTCGATCGCCATCTGCTCGGGTCCCTGCCAGACGATCGCCTTCATCCGCCCACCACCTCCACCGTGTTGACCAGCTCGCCGAGGCCGGTGATCGCGATCCGCACCTCGTCGCCGGCGCGCAGCGTGAACTCCTGTGCCGGGACGATCGACGTGCCGGTGAGCAGGACGACGCCGATCGGGAAGTCCTGGGCGCGGAACAGCCAGTCGACCAGCTCGGTCAGGCCGCGCTTGAGCAGCGCGACCTGCGTCGAGTCCTCGAACACCGGCTCGCCGTCGCGCGCGATCGCGAGGCGGATCTCCATCTCGGCCGGGTCGGGCGCCTCGGCCACGGGCACGAGGCAGGGCCCGAGCGCGCACGAGCCGCGGTAGGTCTTGGCCTGCGGGAGGTAGAGCGGGTTCTCACCCTCGATCGAGCGCGACGACACGTCGTTGCCGATCGTGTAGGCGACGATCTCCCCCGCGGCGTTGACGATCAGCGCCAGCTCTGGCTCGGGCACGTCCCAGCCGGAGTCCGCGCGCACGCCGATCTGCCCGCCGGGCCCGCGGACGCGACCGGGGGCTGCCTTGAAGAACAGCTCCGGGCGGTCGGCGTCGTAGACGAGGTTGTAGAAGTCGTGGCCGCTGGACTCCTCGTTGCGCGCGCTGCGACTGATCGCGTAGGTGACGCCGGCCGCCCACACCTCCTGCCCCTGCACCGGAGCGAGCACGGTCGAGGCGACCGGCACCGGGCCGTCGCCGGGCGCTCGGAGGTCACCCCCGGCGAGCAGCGCGTCGAGCGTGGCGTCAGGCGCCAGCAGCTCGGTCGGGCCGGCCTCCACCGACCCGCCGGCGAGCCGCTCGCCCTGCGCGGTGCGGACCCGCCAGACCGCCATCTCAGCCGCCCGGCTGCGCCGGACCGATCGTGATCGTGTGCGTCGAGGTGTAGTGCTCGCGCGCGGCCTTGCCCTGCTCGCGCGGGCCGAACGAGGACTGCTTCTCGCCGCCGAAGGGCGCGTGGAAGTCGACGCCCGAGGTCGGCTGGTTGATCCGGATCATGCCCGTGTCGACGCCCTCGACGACCGACAGGACGGCGTCGAGGTCGCGCGTGAAGATCGACGTCACGAGGCCGTAGGGCACGCCGTTGGAGATCGCGACGGCCTGCTCGGCCGAATCGGCGCGCAGCACGGTGACGATCGGGCCGAACACCTCTTCCTGGGCGAGCGCGGCGTCGGGCGTCTGGCCGTCCACGACGGTCGGGGTGACGAACAGCCCCGGGCCGTCGATGGCGCGGCCGCCGGTCGCCACGCGCCCGCCGTCGCCCGGCGCGCGGCGCGCGGCCTCGACGACCTCCTCGAGCGCCGGCGGGTTGATCACCGGCCCGACGACGGTCGACTCGTCGGCCGGATCCCCGGTCGCCAGGCCCTCGACGGCCGCGACGAGCGCGCCGGTCACCGGCGCGGCGTCCCCGACCACGATCACGCGGCTGGTCGCCGTGCACTTCTGCCCGGCGTAGCCCATCGCGGCGCCGGCGATCACCTTCGCGGCGGCCTCGACGTCGGCGTCGGGCAGGACGATCGAGGCGTTCAGGCCGCCCATCTCGCACTGGCTCGGGATCCCGCGCGCGGACGCCTGCTGCGCGACGCCGAGCCCCACCGCGGTGGAGCCCGTGAAGGAGACGACGTCGGCGAGGTCCACGACCGCCTTGCCGGCCTCACCGGGCCCCGTCACGACGTTGAACACGCCGTCGGGCAGCGACGCGCCGAGGATCTCGGCCAGGCGCAGCCCACAGCCGATCGCCTCCGATGCCGGCTTGAGGACGACCGCGTTTCCGTAGGCGAGCGCGGGCGCCGCCTTCCAGAGCGGGATCGCGAAGGGGAAGTTCCACGGCGTGATCAGCCCGGCGACGCCGCGCGGGCGGCGGCGGCCGATCAGCAGCGTCCGCGGGTCGGCGGGCGGCGCGGCGGGATAGGTCTCGCCGTCGGAGTCGAGGGCGGCCTGCGCGTGGTAGCGCAGGATCCGCACGCCGCGGCCGTGCTCCTGCGTCGCCTCGGTCAGCGGCTTGCCGACCTCGCGCACCATCAGGTCGATGACGTCGTCCTTCGCGGCCTGCAACGCCTCCGCCGCCGCCGACAGCGCGTCGGCGCGCGCCAGCGCGGAGCGCGACCATTCGCGCGCGGCCTCGCGCGCTCGGCCGAACGCCTCGGCGACTCCTTCGCGGTCGGCCGCCGGGGCCTCGACGACGACCTCAGACTGGTCCTGCGGGGAACGGCTTGTGATCGTGGCTGTGCTCATCGGTTGGGACCTACCCCGGGTGGACGGTGGGCGATCCTCCCGTTCCTGTGAGGCGCACCGCCTCGCGCAGCGCCGCCCGCAGGCTGCTGGGATCGGCGACGCCCTGCCCGGCGATGTCGAACGCGGTGCCGTGGTCGACGCTGGTGCGGATCACGGGCAGCCCGACCGTGACGTTGACGCCCGCATCGAGGCCGAGCACCTTGATCGGGCCGTGGCCCTGATCGTGGTACATCGCCACGACGAGGTCGAAGTCGCCGCGGACGGCGCGGAAGAACGCGGTGTCGGCGGGCAGCGGACCGTGCACGTCGATGCCGTCGCCGGCGGCGTCCGCGACGGCGGGCTCGATCTTCTCCGCCTCCTCGCCGCGGCCGAACAGGTCGTTCTCGCCCGCGTGGGGGTTGATGCCGCACACCGCGATGCGCGGCGACGCGATGCCGCCGGCCTGGAGCGCCGCGTGCCCGAGCCGGATCACCCGCTCCACGCGCGCCGGATCAATCGCCTCGATCGCGTCGATCAGCCCGATGTGCGTCGTGACGTGGATCACGCGCAGCGACGGCGTCGCCAGCATCATCGCGTAGTCCGTGACGCCGGTCAGCTCCGCGAGCAGCTCGGTGTGGCCCGGGTGTCGATCAGGTGGAGATCGATGCAGGCGATGGCCCTCGCGGGGACGGCGTCGGCCGGGGTCTCGACGGCGACGACGTCGGCGCCGACGCCGAGGATCTCGGCGGCGCGGCGCAGGCGGGCGGCGTCTCCGAGACGACCGCGCCCGGGAACCGATCCTCGCCCGTCAGCGCCCCGACGATGATCTCGGGGCCGACACCGTCGCGCGCAGCCCCCGGCGCACGGCCTGCACGCCGCAGTCCGCCGCGCCCGTCAGGTCGTCGGCGAGGATGAGCGCTCGCACCGTCGCCGCTCAGCGCATCGGCATGGCGCCCGCGCCCATCGCTCCCCCATCGTCGCCGGGGACCATCAGGCCCGGAACGGCGTCGGGAGCCGCGATCAGCACGACGCCGAGGACCAGCAGCACGAGCGCCGTCGCGTAGGTCACCGCGCGGCCCCACGGCAGCGTCTTCTCCAGTGCGATCAGGGCCGCGACGAACGCCATCCACGCGAGGCTCATGACGCCGAGCGCGAACAGCGACGCCATCAGCGCCCAGCAGCAGCCGACGCACCACGCGCCGTGACGGGCACCCATGTTGAGCGCACCCGAGAGGCCTCCGCGCCACGAGCCGAGCAGGAAACCCAGCGGGCTGCGGCACTTGCCGAGGCAGACGTCCTTGAGCGGCGTGAGCTCGTAGGCGGCCGCCAGCACGAGCGTGCCGCCCGCCGCCCAGCGCCCGAGGTCGTCCCACGCGAGCTGGTCTCCGAGCAGCGCGCGGCCGAGGCCGAAGAGACCGAACGCGACCACGCCCGCGGCGGTCCACGTCACGAGATACCCGGCGGCGAACAGAAGCGGCGCGATCACGGACCTGCGCCGGCTCATGCGGGCGTACAGCGAGACCGTCGGCGCCACCGACGGGAACATCATCGCCGCCATCATCACGACCCACACGCCGAGGAACCAGCCCAGCGCCCCCAGCGCCGTGCCCGGGCCCTCGTCCATCCCGGCCATCCGGTCGGCGGTCGACCACCACGCGACGGCGGCGAGCGCCAACAGCAGCGCGATCAGCCCGAGGCGGGCGCGGGCAGCGGCGAGCGCCGGCACAAGGCCGCCCCGATCGGCGGGGAGCGGCGAGCCGGCCGCGCTCACGTCAGGCGGACCAGGCGAAGTTCGAGCTGGAGAACCCGGCCTTGCCCTCGAACTCGACGCCGAACGCACTGATGTTCGAGCGCGTCGCCTTGGAGATCGTGAGCTCGGAGCCCGAGGGATGGAAGATGCCGGTGATCCGCGCCGGCTCGCCGGACTCCACGCCGAACGGGACGACGTCCTCGATCTCGAAGTCGACCGCGTCACCGATCCTGACGCTGTGCCGCAGCCCCTCCTCGCGG
Organism: Solirubrobacterales bacterium; assembly: GCA_038327685.1. GTDB lineage: Bacteria > Actinomycetota > Thermoleophilia > Solirubrobacterales > Solirubrobacteraceae > DASQFQ01. The sequence goes on along the minus strand of JBBQLH010000016.1, from coordinate 37,115 downwards.
ACCTCGATCGGCGCCCGTTCGACGCCCAGGCTCTCCGACACCAGCGGCCCGAGCGCCTCCATCGGCCCCCCGAGCTGACCGCCGAAAACGGCGCCGAGCTTCTCCGCCTGCTCATCGGAGGCGCTGTCGTCGATGAAGACGCCGAGCCGCCAGTTGCCCTCGCTCATCACCTTCGGCGTGTCGGCCACGGCGGCGACCGTCAGCCCGCCCACGTCGGTGCCCTCGACGTCGCCGTCGGTGAGGTGGAAGACGAGCGTCACCTTGCAGCGGTCGTAGTCGGCGCCGAGCGAAAGCGACGCCGTGCAGGGACACACCACCTCGCACGAACACGTCTCGAAGTACGTCCCTGCGATCTGCCAAGCCATTCCGTCTCCTCACGCGAACGCTGCCACCGGTCGGCCCATTGTGCTCACAGCCGACCGGTGCGGTCAAGGTCGGTGCGTCAGCGTCGGTTGGTGCCGATCGCGAAGCGGAACGTGTTCTCGAGGCGGTAGCCGCCGTCCTCGGTCCGGTACGGCTCGATGGCGGCGAGCACGGCGTCGCGAGCCGCGGCCTCGCCGGAGTGCTCGATCGCCTTGACGGCGGGGCCGGACGACAGCAGGCCGCGCACGGCGACGGCCTCGTCCGGATAGATCCACGGCGCGGGCACGTCGGCGATCGTGACCGGATCGAGACCTGCGCCGGCCAGCAGCGCCTCGAGCGCCCGCTCGCCCGAGAGCGCGTACGGTCCGGGCGCGCCGGGCGGCGGCGGGGGCATCAGCGAGCCCAGGGCCGTGAGGTACGCGGCGGCCTCGCACGTCTCGGGCGGCCCCCAGACGAGCGCCAGGACCTTGCCGCCCGCCCGCGTGACACGGGTGGCCTCGCGCACCGCGACGGCCGGCCGGGTCGCGTACTGGAAGGAGTTGAAGCCGGTGACGACGTCGAACGCGTCGTCGGGATAGGGCAGCGACTCGAGCTCGCCGTGGGCGATTGGCGCCCCCGGTACGCGCTCGCGGGCGTGCGCGAGCAGGGCCGCGGTGGCGTCCAGCCCGCTGACGTCAGCGCCGCGGTCGGCCGCCAGGCGGAGCACCAGCCCGGCGCCGCAGCCGGCGTCGAGCAGGCGCGTGCCCGCTGCGACGCCGACGGCGTCGAGCGCGGCCTCGAAGGCAGAGCGCATCTGGCCCTCCTGGTGCTGCGCCCAGTCGTCGGCGCGCTGGCTCCAGAGATGCTCCTGGACGGCGGCGCTGCCGTTGAGGGTTCCGGCGGTCATGGCGGTCCTCCTTGAAGGGAGAGGTGATCGAGACCGCGACGCTACGGCCGTCCGTCGCGCCCGCCATCGGACGATCTGCCTAAGTTGGCCGGGCGGCCGGCCCATCTCCCGCGAGCAGCCCGCGCCGCAGCGCCTCCGCGGCGGCGGCCGTGCGCGTCGGCGTTCCGAGCTTGCCCAGCACGGAGGACACGTGGTGGGCAACCGTCCGCTCGGAGAGGTGCATCGCCGCCGCGATCTCGCGGTTGGTGGCGCCGCCGGCGAGGTGCGCGAGGACCTCGCGCTCGCGCACGGTCAACCCCGCGGGGTCGGCGAGCGTCGACCGCCGCGGGCCCCGTGGGGCGCTGCGGCCGCCGGCGGCGCGCTCACGCGTGAACGCCCGCACCGCCGCGGTCGCTCCGAGCCGGTGCAGCGCCGCGGCAGCCTCGCGCGCCGCGGCGGCGTCGCCGGCCAGCGCCGCCAGCGCGGCGTCGTACGGGCAGTCGAGCGCGCGCCACGCGCGCACGGCGCCTCGCCAGTCGCCGGCGAGCTCGAGGCGCACCGCCTCGGGGGCGTACGGCAGGTCGGGGGTGGGCTCGCCGCAGCGCCGCGCCCACAGCGCGAGGTCGCCCGCCGGGCGGGCGCACTGCTCGAAGCCCGGCACCGCGAGGCCGGTGCGGATGTGAGCGCGCGCGGCGGCAAGGTCGCCGCGAAGCCACGCAGCCTCGGCCCGCGCGGCCGAGACGAGCGGGAGCCGGTAGTCGTCGTTGGCCTCCACCTCTGCGGGCCCCGCGAGCAGCCCGCCCGCCGCCGGGTCGCCGCCGCGCAGTCGCGCGAGCGCCTCGACGGCGACGGCGAGCGGGCGCTCGCGGTGCGGCGTCCGCTGCGCGGCGAGCGCCCACGGGATCGCGTCCTCCAAACGGCCCCGGTCGAGCAGGCTGCGCGCGACGGCGCTCGCCACGTCGTCGCGCGGATGCAGCACCTGCCGCTCCTCGAAGAAGGCGAATGCGCGCGGCGCGACCGCGTCGACGGTGGCGTGATCGCGGTTCATCCCCGCGACCCAGCAGCTGTTGACGTAGCCCCGGATCGCCTGCTGGTCGAGCCCCGCCTCGAGTGCCTCCCGCAGGCAGCACGCCAGGCTCGGCCCCGCGTCCGTCTCGCCATGGATGCCGCGGGCGAGCGCAAGGCTGAGCTCCACGTCGAGGCGGTCGAGGTCCAGCCCGGCGCGTGCCGCCTGGGCCAGCGCCCGCGGGCCGGCCGCGAGCGCGGGCAGCGCATCGCCCTCGCGGCCGGCGAGCCACGCGGTCCAGCCGAAGGCGACCTGCAGCTCGACCCGGTCGCGCGGCGCGGGCTCGCCGTGAGACAGCGTGCGCTCGTACTGCCGCGCGGCGTCGGCGTGCGCCCCGTGGCGCTCGGCGTCGCGGGCGGCCCGGATGGCGTAGCCGTGGACCAGGTCGCCGAGGCCCGCCTCCTCGGCGTGGTGGGCGAGGCGTGCCGCCGGCGCGTGACCGCCGCGCTCCTGCAGGGCCGCGAGCACGCGCCCATGGAGCTCACTGCGGCGTGCGGGCGAGATCGACTGCTCGACCGCGTGCCGGATCAGCTCGTGGCGGAAGGCCAGCGTCGTCCCGGCCCCGATGAGCACGCCGTGGGCCATGCACTCCTCGAGCGCCCCCGTTCCGGCGGACGCGACGGTCCGCAGCAGCTCGAGCGGCACGTCCTGGCCGATCACTGCGGCGGCGTCGAGCGCCCCGCGGGCATCGGCGCCCAGCCGCCGTGTGCGCGCGAGCGTCGCGTCGCGCACCGTGGCCGGCACCCCGCCGGGGGCTGCGATCGACTCCACGACCAGGAGCGGATTGCCGCCCGTCAGCCGGATCAGCTCGTCCGCGTCCAGGCCCGTCGGCTCCGCGAGCCGGCGCACCGCATCGACCGAGAGCGCCGCGGGGTCCAGGCGCAGCGCGGCCGGGTGCGTCACGAGGTCGCCCATCAGCAGCGCGAGCCCGCGATGGGCCTCGAGCTCGTCGTCCCGGTAGGTCGCCACGAGCACCACCGGCGCCTGCTCGACCCACGCCGCGATCAGCCGCACCACGTCGAGCGTCGCGGCGTCGGCCCAGTGGAGGTCCTCGAGCATGACCACGACTGCTTCGTCGCGCACACGCGTGCGCAGCGCCCGCGCGAGTGTCAGTCGATCGCCTTCGTCCGGCGCCGCCACCCCGGCCGCCAGCGCCAGCTCGCAGATCGGCGCGAGCGGGATCGGAACGGACAGCGGCTCGCAATGACTCCGCCAGACCGCGACCGACCCGGCGACACGGCGCTCGAACTCCCGGACGAGCGCGGTCTTGCCGGCGCCAGCCTCCCCTCCGACCAGGATCAGCGTCCCGCGGCCCGCCGTCGCCGCGCTTACCGCGCGCTCGAATTGGGCGAGCTCGGCCTCGCGCTCCAGCACGCGGTCCACACCGCGATCGTAACCGCGGCGGCAGGGCACATCTTGGGTTTACGGAGCGCAGTCTCGGTCGATCCCATGTCTATGGACCAGATGACAACGTTGTCCGGCCTCGGTGAGGACCGCGAGTCGTCGGTTGACGCCGTGGCGGCGGCGCCTCCGATCACCAGCATCGACGACCCGCGCTACGTGAAGGCGATGAGCCATCCGCTGCGGGTACGCATCCTCGCCCTGCTGGACGAGCGCACCGCGAGCCCGGTCGAGCTCGCCGGCTGGCTCGGCGCGACGCTCGGGACCGTCGCCTACCACGTGCGCACGCTCGAGCGCATGAACGTGATCGAGCTCGTCCGGCACACCCGCGTGCGCGGTGCCGTCGAGCACCACTACCGCGCCAAGGCCCGCCCGCGCGTCTCCGACGAAGCGTGGGAAGCCGCGCCGCCGATCGCCAAGCAGGCCGCCGTCTCGGCCTCGCTGCAGACGATCGACGCCTACGCCCGCGCCGCCTCGGCCGCCGGCGGCTTCGATCACGGCAACGCCCACCTCACCCGCACCGCGCTGCGTCTCGACGCCCGCGGCTACAGCGAGCTCTCCCACGCCTGCCGGCGTCTGCTCGCGCAGCTCGACCGCATCGAGCAGGCCGCCGAGGAGCGCATGCAGCGCAACCCGCACATCGGTGAGACCAAGGACGTGTCGCTCGCGATGATGCTGTTCGAGACCGCCCGGCTCGCAGGTCAGGACAGCGACGACGACCCCGCTCCGGCGTCGCGCCGCCCCAACCAGCGCTTCAGAAGAACAGCATTCCGCTGACGAGGGCGCGCCAGGTGAGGGGGCCGACGATCCCGTCCACGGAGAGCCCCAGCGCCTGCTGGAAGCCGCGCACGGCCGCGTCCGTGGCGGGACCGAAGATCCCGTCGATCTGGACGCCGGCGCTCGGATCGCCCGAGAGGTTGCGGAACTGGAACTCCTCCTGGACGCCGCGCACCGCGTCGCCCTGGGCGCCCCGCTTGACCTGGACGATGATCGCGGCCCACGTCAGCGGGCCCACGTCGCCGTCGGCCGTGAGGTGCCGGCTCTGCTGGAACGCGCGGACCGCCGCGGCCGTTCGCGGGCCGAAGATCCCGTCGACGGTGACCCGCTGTCCGTGGGCGCGCAGCAGGTGCTGCAGCGTCCGGACGGGATGCTCCTGATCACCCTCGGTCGTCAGGGGCCAGGGAAGGATGTCGGTCATGGGCCTACTCCTTGATCGAGATGTCCGGCTGTCTCCCCAGCTAGAGCGTGAGCGCACGCGCGTGATACGTCAGGCGTCACGCTTGAGCTCGCGCCATCCGCCGGCGCGGTTGTTGGCGATGATCTGCTCGAACATCCTCCGCAGGGCCGCCGCCGGGAGCGTCTCGCCTTCATAGACGGCGACCGTCCGGGCCGTCTTGTTGTCGTGGCCGCCGGTGATGATGCCGTCGGGATCCGGGACGATCGCGCCGTCGTAGAGGAAGACGTTCACGTGATCCTTGGTCGCGAGCAGCGCGCAGATGTTGCCCTCGAGCACGAAGTAGGGCCGCACCTTCCGCTTGACCGTCTCCTCGACCTCCGGGTCGGCGGCGTGGACGAGCTCGCGGACCTGCCGGCAGACGGCCTGCTGCCACTCGGGCAGCGTGTCGATGTACTCGTCGACGCGCGGGTCGGCGTCATACGACGGGGAGGTCATGACAAGCCGTACTCGCTGTCGGTGAAGTGGACGATCATCCGCTGCCGTCCATCGTAGGCCGCGGACGCCCGGGACGCACGAGCAGGCGATCACCGCCCGCGGCGTCGTCGGGAACGATGAAGCCGGCTCGTCGGAAGAGCGGCGGCGCCCATGCAACACGCGTACCCCGAACGGAGTCGTCAAGCTCGGGCGTCCTGAGCTTCGACGGAAGGCAAGCGCGATGACGGATCACAGGATCGGGCCCCGCGAGGAGTGGCAGGCGGCCCGAGCAGAGCTGCTGCGACGCGAGAAGGAACACACCCGGATGGGCGACGAGCTCGCACGGCAGCGGCGCGAGCTGCCGTGGGTCCCGGTCGAGAAGGAGTACCGGTTCGACACCGACGAGGGCTCGCGACGCGACCGTGCTCCACGTCTCCCGCGCGCCGCTCGAGAAGCTGCAGGCCTACAAGCGGAGGATGGGCTGGCGCTTTCCCTGGGTCTCCTCGGCCGACAGCGACTTCAACTTCGACTGCGGCTACACCGACGAGCAGGTGCGCGAGCACATGGGACCGATCCTCGAGGGCGAGCCACCGCCGATATTGCGGCAGATGGCGGTCGCGACCGGCACGGACGTGGCCGGATACGTCTCGGAGGGACCGGGGATGAGCGCCTTTGCCCTGGTTGACGGCGTCGTCCACCACACCTACTCGACCCACGCCCGCGGACTCGAGTTCCTGATGGGCTACTACCCGATCCTCGACCGGGCGCCGAACGGGCGCGACGAGGGTGGCTCGTCCGAGTTCTGGATCCGGCGACACGACGAGTATGTCGATCCCGGCGCGTCTCGTTCGTCTTAGAGGCATCTGTTCCAACGACGGACGAAAGGACCGGCATGTGAAACGTGTCGACCACCCCAGCGACCCTGTTGCCGCCAATCGAGCATCCCACGGCCCTTGGCTGGCGGATCGCCTTCTCCCTGATGCGCCGCAAGTTCGGCAAGGTGATGACACACGCCAGCGTCTGGTCGGTGCGCATGCCGCCGGCGGTCACGACGTACTACGGCAAGGTCGGCAAGCTCGACAAGAAGCTCGAGCTTGACGCCGACACCGCCACGCTCATCCGCGAGCAGGTCGCCACGGTCAACGGCTGCCGGTTCTGTATGGACGCCAGCAGGGCCGCAGCGCTCAAGAAGTCACGCGAGAACGAGGCCAAGTTCGACGCGCATCGGACTCAACATCGGATCCGACGGCCTCTGCGAGCTGCTCGCCAAGGACTGACCGCCGCCGGCCACTACGTCTTGCGTTACTACGTAGCACGTAGTAGACTCGCCGGGATGCCGATACGGACGAACGACCCGCCCGTGTTGATCCTGACGAGCCTTGCCTCGGGACCGAAGCACGGCTACGCGCTGCTGCAGGACATCGAGGCGTTCGCCGGTGTGCGGCTCGGCCCGGGGACCTTGTACGGCGCGATCAGCCGGCTCGAGGAGCGCGGTCTGATCGAGGCGGTCGGCGCGGCCGGCCGTCGCCGCCCCTACGAGTTGACCGCAGCCGGGGCCGAGGCGCTGAGGACGACGCTCGACGGACTGCGCGCGATCGTCGACGAGGGTGCGGCGCGACTGGCGCGCAGCCCCGCCCCGCGCGTCGCCTCGATCGGAGCCCTGGCGTGAGCGAGCCGTCGATGAGCGGCCTGTTGCTGCGGCTCTACCCGCCTGGGTGGCGGGCGCGCTATGGCGAGGAGCTCGGGGCGTTGATCTCGGAGTCGAGTGGTGGGTGGCGCGTGTGGGCCGACGTGGCCCTCGCGGGTGGCCGCGAGCGGCTGCGGGCGGCCGGGCTCGCCGGGGATGGCGATCCGGGCGAGCAGGTGCGCGGTGGCGCATTTCTGGCACTGTGGGCGTGGGCGCTGTTCGTCGTCGCGGGAGCGGGGGTGCAGAAGTTCTCCGAGCACTGGCAGGACGTGACGCCGCCGGCCGGCCAGGGGCTCCCGGCGACCGCGTTCGACGGGCTTGTGATCGCGGCCGTCTGTGGAGGTGTGCTCGTGCTGGCCGGGATCGGCTTGGCGATCCCGAGCCTGGTCGCGTTCCTGCGCGCGGGCGGCTGGCCGTCGATCAAGCCTCGCGTCCTCACGGCGATACGGCTGACCGGCGTGGAGATCGCGGCGACGGTGGGTCTCGTCGTCTGGGCAGGTGGCCTCACCGGCTCGCAGCGCACCGGCGACGACGTCGCCTACGCGATCGCGTTCGTGACCTGGGCGCTGCTGGCTGCTGGCTGCCTGTTCGCGTGGACGGGCCGCGGTGGTGGCCACGGCTCGGCGGCTGCGTCTCCCGCCGGCCACGCTGAGGGCCGTCGCGTGGATCGCCGGCGGCGTCGCCGCCGCGATGGTCGTGATGACCGCCGCGAGCGCCGTCTGGTGGGCGGCGCTCGCCGATGCGGCGCCGTCACCGCGCCGCTGCTGATGGCGCTGGCGGTCGCGCTGCTGGGCAGCGCGCTGGGAGCCGCCGACCGTGACTGGGGCACGCTGCGCTATCTCTACGTCCAGCCGGTCAGTCGCCTGCGCCTGTGTTCGGCAAGTGGTCGGCGCTGGCCGTGTGCTGTGCGCTGGCGAGCGCCTGCGTGCTCGGCGCCGCCGTGCTCATCGGCGTCGTCGTCTTCGGCTGGCACCCGTTCCACCGGCTCGGCGCCGCCGACCTCCCGGCCGCGACCGCGACCGGACGCATGCTCGAGGCCGGCGGTTATGTGACCGCCTGCATGCTGAGCATCGGCACGATCGCCTTCGCACTGGGGCTGGTGCTGCCGGATCCGGCCGAGGCGCTCGGCGTGAGCCTCGCCCTCATCGTGATCGCCAACATCCTCGACGGCCAAGCCTCGCTCCACGCCGTGACCGCGCTGCTGCCCGTCCACTACTGGCAGCGCTGGACGCACCTCCTCGACGGCACCGGCGCCGGCCTGGCGACCGGCCTGGCCATGCAGCTCGCCGCGATCGCGGTCGCCCTGACCGTCGCCTGGGCCGTGCTGACCCGTCGCGACCCCGCCGCCTGACCCAGCCGACTGGTGTATTGGCGGGTTGGGTAGCCCGAGCGTGCACCACGCACGTTCTCGACTCGGGGGGCATGAGGGAATGGCTACCAAGCAGGCGCCACGCAGCGGGCAGAAGAAGCCACGATCGGCGAGCAGCTCCGGACCCAAGACCAAGGCGGCCGGGACCTCGGGCGGCGGCGCAGCTCGCTCGAAGCCCGCGACCGGCGGTCGCAAGAGCGCCGCGCGCTCGAGCAACGCGAGGGCTCGGAGCACGACCTCGAGCCGCAGCGGTGATCGTGGCGAGGTGAGCCGCAGCACCGCAAGCCAGAACGGGAGCGGAACCGGAGCCGGAGCCCTCGAAAGCGTCATGAGCGCCCTGACGAAGGCGAAGGGCCCGGCGGTCGCCGTCGGGGCGACCGCGATGGCGGTCGCCGGCGGACTCGCGCTCAAGGCCCGCACGCGCCAGAAGACGATCCTCGGGATCCCCGTGCCGCGCTCCATCGGCACGCCGAGCCTTCCGGACATCGACCTCAAGTCGGTGGCCAAGAGCGTCGGCAAGGCGAGCGCCCAGTTCGGCCAGACGACGAAGAACGTGTCCAAGGACATCGAGCGCGTCGGAGAGCAGGCGGAGCGGATCGGGAAGCTCCTGGCCTGACTCCTCTTCGGAGGGACGTGGCGTCCCCTGGTGGCACACTTGGTGGCGGATGGGGTGGCGCAGCCTGATCGTCTTCGCGGTGGCCCTGACGGCCGCAGACCGGCAGCGTGGAGAGCCGCTGGCGCCGCCCAGCACCGCCCGATCCAACACCTCGCGTTCGCCGGGTCCTTCGCCGGAGATTTCGTGGTGCGGGGCGAGCGCTATCGGGCTGCTCAGCAGGCCGGGTCGTAGTCCCGCCCGGGAAGGAACTCAGGCCATTCGGTGCGCGTGAGTCGCCGGCCGGCGACGTCGCACGCGTGCTCGGCGAGCGACGCGGGGCGGATGTCCCACAGGTAGGCGCGGCCGGTGTCGTACGCGGCGACGAGGTGGCCGCCGTCCGGTGTGAACGCCGGGGCGACGGCCTGGCTGGGCACGCCCGGCAGCGGCGCGCCGAGGGCCTGGCCGGTCGGGATGTCCCACAGCTGCACGGCGCCGGTCTCGCTGCCCGTCGCCAGCGTGCGTCCGTCACGGGTGATCGCCGCGTCGACGATCGCTCCCGCGTCACCCGAGAGGACGCGGGTGACGGGCTTGAACGTCGCGGCGTCGTAAACGCGTGTCTCGCCGTAGCGGTTGCCGACGGCGAACCGCCGGCCGTCCGGGCTGAAGCCGGCGAAGGCCGGCAGGCGGGCGAAGTGGAGGCGGCGGACGCGGCGGCGAGTGCGGACGTCCCAGGCCTCGACCGCACCGCCGTCGAGGCCTGCGTTCTCGACCACCACCACGAGCAGCAGGCGCCCGTCGGGGCTGACCTGCGCGTCGCGTGTCTCGTGGTCGACGCGCAGCGGCGCACCGAGCCGGCGGCCCTCAGGGAGGGTCCAGAGTCCGACCTCGATCGTGTCGACGCCCTGCACGGTCTGCGGAACGGCAAGCAGGCGACCGTCGGCGCTCATGCCCGGGGTGGCGCGGACGACGAAGTCCCCGTCGCGCCTCTCCTGCAACGTGCGGACCACACGGCCCGTCTCGGTGTCCACGAGCGCCACGTAGTCGCCCGGGCCGGTGACGACGGCGAGCGGGCCGCCCGGGACGAAGCGGATCCCGGCGATCGCCCCGCCTTTCGGCACGACGGAGAACGTACGCCGCCGGCCGGGGTCGCGAAGGTCGACGACGCTGACCCTGCCGTCCTGCTGGCCGATCGCGAGCCGCCGGCCGTCGGCGCTCAGCGCGGCGCGGGCCCGCGCGCTCCCGCCGGCCTCGAACGGCCGGCCCAGCCGCCGCGTGCCCGCAAGGTCCCATACGAGGATCGAGCCGTCGAGCCCGCGCACGGCGCCAGCTCTCGCGCAGGACGGCGAGCTCCTCGTCGCGCCCGGCCAGCGGGATGGTGGTGTCGAGCTCGGGCGGAAGCTTGACCGGGACGGGAAGGTCGAGCGCCGGGTCCTGGCGCAGGATCGCCTCGTGCAGGCGGCGCAGCTCGGGACCGGGCTCGACGCCGATTGCGTTGACGAGCGCGTCGCGCGCCCGCCGGTACGCGCCGAGGGCGTCGGCCTGCCGGCCACCGCGGTACAGCGCCAGCATCCGCAAGCCGTGGAGGCGCTCGCGCAGAGGCTCCTGCGCGATCAGCGTCTGCAGCTCGCGCACCGCCTCGGCGTGGCCCGCCTCGAGGTCCTGCACGATGGCCATCTCGACCGCCTGCACGCGTAGCTCCTCGAACCGTCGGATCTCGAGCGGGGCGAACGGCTCCGTGGCGACGTCGTCGAGCGGCGGGCCGCGCCAGAGTGACAGCGCCTCACGTGGCGCGCCGTCGGCGAGAAGACGCTCGAAGGGGCTGACGTCGAGCTCCCCGTCCCCGAGACGCAGCTCGTACGCGCGCCCGCGCGTGACGATCTCCGCCCCGTTGCCGCTCGTCGCCAGCGCCTTGCGCAACTGCAAGACGTAGCCCTGCACCATCTTCGGCGCGGTCGCGGGCGGCGCCTCGCCCCAGAGGCCGTCGATCAGCGCCTCGGGCGACATCGGCGTGCCTTCGCTGAGGCCCAGCATGGCGAGCAGCGCGCGCGGCTTGCCCGGGCGGATCGCGACCGGCCGGTTGCCGACGCTGGCCTCCACTGGTCCGAGAACTCGAAGGTCCACGTCGTACTCCACGCGGAGCGTAACCGGGGCTCGGAGACGGTCGCAAGGACCGATTTACCGCGATCAACCGCCGTTCCCGCCGGCGCATACCGCGCGGCGGGAGCGGCACGGATTTGCGTGCACTAAACCGAAACGAACAGCGCGTCAACCGACGGAGCGCAACGTTGGGGCCTGTCCGGTCCTCCAGCAGAAGGAGCATCGCCCCGATGCGCTCCACGCTCACCACCTCCGTCATCGCCGGGTTCCTGGCTGTTGCAGCGCTCTGCGGCATGATCGCGCCCTCAGTTGCGCGCGGCGACACCGTGACGATCTAACCCAGCCGCCGGCGGGCCCTTCCGACTCGGAGGACGCCGCGGCGGCGACGGCGGCGTTCCGCGTCCTCGTCGGCCTCTTCCCGGCCCAGCAGCCGACGCTCCAGCCGCTCTATGACTCGTCGCTCGCCGCAGTGGTGGACACGCCGCCCGGCGCGAAGGCCGGCGGGATCGCGGCCGGCGAGGCAGCAGCGGCGGCGATGCTCGCGGCACGAGCGAACGACGGCCAGCTTCGGCCCGTTCACCCCCGTGATCGGGACCACGCCCGGAGCCTGGCGACCGACACCGCCGCTCTTCGCGCAGGACCCCGCTCCCTGGGTCGGAAACGTACGACCGTTCCCGGTCCCCAGCGCCGAGATGCTGCGCAGCGATGGCCCCAACGCGCTGACCAGCCGCGCGTACGCGAAGGACTTCAATGAGATCAAGACGGTCGGCGCGCTCCACAGCGCGACCCGGACCCCGGACGAGACCACTGCCGCGATCTTCTGGCAGGACCACGCCTTCGGGCTCTGGAACCGTGCGTTCCGCACACTCGCCGCCGCCCGGCACCTGAACATCGTCGACAGCGCACGGCTCTTCGCGAGCGAGAACCTGGCCGCGGCCGATGCTGCGATCGGCTGCTGGAACGACAAGTACCACTGGAACTCCTGGCGCCCGATCACTGCCATCCACGAGGCCGCGAGCGACGGAAACCGGGCCACCGAGGCCGACCCGACCTGGACACCGCTGTTCGATCCGTCCACGCCGGTCGCCACGCCGCCCGCACTCGTCACGCCGCCGTTCCCCGAGCACCCCTCGGGCCACAACTGCGCGGCCGGGGCGATCACGCGGACGCTCCAGTACTTCTTCCGCACCGATCACGTCGCGTTCAGCGCGTCGAGCAACAAGTCGGGGACCACGCGGAGCTTCAACCGCCTCTCCGACGCGCTCGAGGAGAACATCAACGCCCGCGTGTGGGCCGGGATCCACTTCCGGACCGCGGACCGCCAGGGAGCCAAGCTCGGCAAGAAGGTCGCGCGCTACCTCCACAAGCACTACCTCCAACCCGTCGGCCAACGGTCCACTGATGCAGACGACGCTCTGAAGTGACCCGAGAAACCCCGTGGAACCGTTTCGCCGACGTCCCAGGAACGACAAACACCCGGCCTACCAGCGCTGTCGTGAGATCGGGGAGACAGGATTTGAACCTGCGACCGCCCGGCCCCCAGCCGGGTGCGCTACCAGACTGCGCCACTCCCCGTGGTCATTCGAGTCTACGCGAGTATCCGCCAGCGCTCCGGGCGCTGACAAAGCGGGCGACGAGAATCGAACTCGTACTTAGAGCTTGGAAGGCTCTCGTGCAGCCGTTACACCACGCCCGCGGGAGTCGGGATCCTAGTTGGCCCGCCCGGCGTGGGCTGTACGCTGCGCATATGGCCCTCGAAGACGAGCTGGCGAAGCTGACCCGACGGCGTGGCGGTCCTGGGCGACCGGCGGGCCAGAACCGTGGCGTCGCCTTCGGCGTCGCCGCCATCGGGATCGGGCTGCTCGTGATCATCGCGGCGCTGATCGCGCTCTCGAGCCTCGCCCGCACGGGCCCGAACGAGGTCGGCGTCGTCTACAACGGCGGCCCGCTCGACAAGAAGACCCAGCGCCAGCTGATCCCGCCCGCCTCGGGGCTGACGTGGACGGGCTGGCTGTCACAGGACCCGCGCCTGTATCCGTCAGAGGGCTCGCCGCGGCGCTACATCATCACGGCCACGCCCGGGCGCGGTGACCGCGTCGGCGTCGACGACCTGCGCGTCCCGACCGCGGACGGCATCGACGTCGGCCTCGAGGCCAAGATCTCCTTCACCACCGGCTTCACGGGCCAGTCCGACGACGCGCTCGTGAAGTCGTTCGACGCCCGCTTCGGCAACCGCACGTACCCCGTGCCGGGCGCGGCGGGGCGCCTGCATCCGTGGGAGGGCGACGACGGCTTCGGCGCGTTCCTCGACACCGAGTTCCGTCCCGTGCTCGACAACGCTCTGCGCGAGACGATCGGTCGCTTCCGCTGCGACGAGCTCGTCTCCTCCTGTGCGCTGCTCTCCAACAAGGGTGGAGCGCTCGACCAGCGCTCCGGCGCGAAGACGAACGCGAACCTCGTCGCGGTGCAGGCGGCTATCGGCGGCGCGCTCAACGACGACCTGTCCAGCAACCTCGGCGGCAAGTACTTCAGGAACGTCCAAGTGGTCGTCTCCGCCGTCCGCCTCCCCGACCGGGTGCAGGCAGCCGTCAACGACGCCCAGGCCCAGTTCGCCGAGGTCAACAAGGCCAACGCCGACCTCCAGAAGGCGCGCATCCGCAAGAAGGTCAACGCCACGCTCGGCCAGTCGTACGACAAGTGCCCGGCGTGCGCGGAGATCGACGCCCTGAAGTCGATCCCCGCCAACGTCACCGCGATCTCGCTCGGCGGCAGCGGGTCGATCGCGCTGAGCGGCGCCAAGAAGTAGCTCGCCGGGGCGGCCGGTGGCGCTCCTCGACACCCTGATCCTGTTCGCCGTCGTATGGGTGGCGCTGAGCGTCGCGTGGCTTGTCCGGCAGCGGCGCCGGCTCGCCGCCACCGCGCGCTGGGAGGCGCGCACGCGCGCGCTCGAAGGCGGCGGTCACGTGGTCGAGATCGCCCGCGCGGGCGAGCCGGCGCAGGAGGTGCGGCGGCTCCCCGCCGACCTCGACTGGGACACGCTCGGGACCGAGCTGGCGGAGGCGATGTCCGAGGCGGAGGCGCGCGCGGCGACGCTCAACGGGGCGCGTGCGGCTGCCGCGCCTCGGTCGGCACCTCGCCGCCGTCCTCGGTGAGCGACGCGGGCGGCCACGGCCCGAACCAGTTGTCGCGCGCGCCGTCGAGCGTGACGACCGAGCCGGACAGCGCGCGGCCGAGCGGCGAGGCCGCGAGCGCGACGAGCCAGGCGTGCTCCTCCTCGCGCCCGAGCCGCTGCAGCGGCACCGTCCGCGCCGCCGCCTTCCAGATCGCCTCGGGGTACTTGCGCAGCGACTCCGTGTCGAAGTGACCGGCGGCGACGGCGACCACGGCGATGCCGTCGGAGCGCCACTCGCGCGCGAGCGCGCGCGTGAGTCCTTCGACCGCCGCGCGCGCCGCGCTCGAGTGCGTCATGCCCGGGAGGCCGTGATGCGGTGACAGCGTCACGTTGACGATCGTGCCACCGCCCTGAGGGCGGAACGCGAGCTCCGCCGCGGTGCGCGCCATCAGCTCGGTGCCGCCGACATTGAGGCGCATCACGGCGCGCCAGCCCTTCGGCTCGATCGCCTCGGCGGGCACGAAGTACTGACCGCCGGCGTTGTTGACGAGCACGTCGAGGCGACCGCAGCGCTCGAGTGCGAAGCGGACCATGCGCTCGGCGTCGTCGGGCTCGCGGACGTCGCCCGCGATCGCGTTCGCTCCCAGCTCCGCGGCCGTCGCGTCGAGCACCTCGCGGCGGCGGCCGGAGATCACGACCTCCGCGCCGCAGGCCCGCAGCTCCGCCGCGGCAGCGCGGCCGAGGCCGGTTCCACCGCCCGTGACGAGCACGACGCGACCGTCGAGCATCCCGGGGGCGAAGATCTCAGACGCCGGCATCTCGCCGCCAGCCTATTGGCTGGGATATGGAGTGGCCGTCTGCGGGAATCCTTGCTGCATGGGCATCCCAGGCGTCCACATCGAGACGGTCCACAACCCGATCCGCTACACGTACGCTCAGATCGAGCAGGCCTGCAAGGTCGCCGCCGCGCTGGGGCGCGGCAAGCTGATCCTGGCCGAGCCTCCTCGCCGCTAGCGCGCGAAGCCGATCCGGGCGGCAAAGCGGGCGCGCCGCCACGTCGAGCCGCGCGCGAGCTCGATCGCGAGCGTGGGTCCCGGGTCGGGGTCCGAGGATTGGCGTGAGGGCTCGAGGACGCGCGCCACGGCGCCCGCGGGGCGCCGCAGCGGCACGACGGTGTAGCCGCTGTGGGCACTCGCGATCTCGAACCGTGCGACGCGCGCGAGGCGCACCGCGCTCGCGCGCAGGCTGACGCGCGTGCCGTCGCGCAGCACCGCCACGACTCGTGCCGCGTGGCCCCAGCTGGGCAGCAGGACGTCGGCGCGCAACCGCGCGCGGCCGTCGCGGCGCTCGAGCAGCCAGCTGGTCTCGATCGTGGTCGGGGTGAAGCGATGCGACGTGACGGCGCGGAAGCGCCCTGCGGTCAGGCTCCCGCGTGCGCGCAGGTCGCGGAACGGCCCCGCGAAGGCGCGGCCGCCGGGGGCGGTGGCCGCGGTCGCGCCGGTACCGCTCGGCGCCCGCGTGAGCCGCAGCGGCGTGACGGCGGGGTCGATGTACGTGCGGGCGGTCTGGGACGAGAAGATGCGGCGACCGTTCGGCTGGCGGACGAGCAGGCCGAACGCGGCGGGCGCGCGGCCGCCGACGTTCGCCGCGACTCGCTGATCGCCGTCGAACAGCCGGGCGAGCTCGATGCCGCCGTACGGGAACGCGCGCTGGTTGACGGCGACGATCGCGGTGTTGTAGGCGGGCGTCGTGACTGCGAGACGGCCGATATCGGGGTCGAAGGCGTAGAGCGACGGCGGGTCGGCGGCCCGCATGTGCCCGAGCCCCGCCTCGACCGCGCGAGCGGCGTTGGCCTGCAGCCGCGCCGCCGCGAGGCGGGCGCTGCCGACGGTCTGCGGCACGGTGAAGAGGTTGAACAGCACCGGGTCTGGCAACCCGCCCTCCCCCACCGGCAGCTCCTCGTAGAAGCGCAGCCCGCGGTCGAGGATCCACTTCGCCCACGCCCCCCATTCGCCCGAGGGCCGGAGGCTGCGGACCTGCGCGATCCCGATCAGCGCCTCCTGGGCGAGCCCGAGCTTCTTCGCCTGGTGCCAGCGCTCGAACCCGAGGCCGCTGTCCCAGTTCAGATAGCCGCCATGGGTCCAGTAGCCGGCGATCGCGCGTCGCTCCCAGCGCCGGATCAGCCCGCGGCCAGCGCGCGACAGGGGGGCCATGCCGGCGTGGCGCGCCTGGTCGTAGTAGCGCAGGAACGAGAGGACGATGTTCGCGTACTCGGCCGAGTCGACGTTGGGGCGGCTGTTCAGCGGGTGGTCTGGTAGGTAGTGAAAGCGCAGCCCGGCGCCGAAGTTGCCCACGCCTCCGCTCGCCGACTGGCGGGCGCTCGCCACGAAGTGCATGAGCTGCCCGTGCAGGTCGTGCCGCAGCAGGTCCGAGCGCCCCGTCACCGTCGCATCGGCCGCGTACATGATCGCGTACCAGTTGACCTGGTTGAGGCGGATCGTGGGCCAGCGCCAGAAGCGCGACGAGGCGACGCGGTGGATGCGGTCGGCGATCAGTCGCGCCGTCTCGTCCGGCAGGCCGAGCGGGCGTCGGGCCGTCCAGGCGTGCACCAGCCCGTCGGCGATCTCGGCGTCGTAGACGAGGTGCTGGTTGGCGTCGGCGCTGTCCATCGAGCTCGTCCAGCCCGGGGCGTGGGTCTGGGAGCCCGGCGCGGGACGGCGCGACGGGTGCTCGATGAACACGGGCGGGGATACGAGCGCGCGGGCGATCAGGCGCGCGCGGTGGTCGTTGCGAGAGGCGCCGGTGTGGCGCTGCTGCGCCGCGACGCTGTGCGTGAGCAGCATCAGCGAGTTCACCAGCGCGTCGACCCCGCCCGGGCCGGGCCGGTACTGGCCGCTTCCCTCATCCCAGGTCGGGTCGAGCCGCTCCTGCATCCGGTCGGCGTAGGCGAGGTAGCCCGCGTCGTCGTAGGCGAGCGCGGCCGTCGGCGGGCCGGCCGCGAGCAGCGCCAGGGCAGGGATGAGGGCACGGCGAAGCCGTGACAGAGCGCGGGGACGCGGGCGGACGCCGTCGCGCAGAGGGGAACGCATGTGAGCCTCCTTGCGCGCCGAGAGCGTGGGCGGCGCGCCGGGTCCGGCTGGTTGTCAGGCCCGCGTGGCGGGTGCCTGTGGATTGGTCAGCGCTGGAACGCTCAGCCGCGCGGTTGGGTGCGCGAAAGCCCCGTAATCGTCTCGACGGTCAGTGCGTCGAGCGAATCGAGCACGCGGCCCGCCTTCGCGAGCGCCTCCTCGCCGGGCGGGAACTCGTGGTTGGGCAGCGCCACCACGGCCATCCCCGCGGCGTGCGCCGACAGGATGCCGTTGTGCGAGTCCTCGATCGCGGCGCACGCCTCGGGGTCGACCTCCATCCGCCGCGCGGCCTCGAGGAACACGTCCGGCGCGGGCTTGCCGCGCCCGACCTCCTCGGACGAGACCCAGGTGTCGAAGTACTGCGCGAACCCGCCCGCCTCCATCACGACCACGATCACCTCGAGGTTCGACGACGACGCGAGCCCGAGCGACCAGCGCGCCGCGAGCCGCTCGACCGCCTCGACGGCACCGGGCAGCAGCGGCAGCCGCTCTCGGTAGACCTCGAGCAGCCGCTTGACGACCTCCGCATCGATCTCCTCCGGCGCGCGATCGATCGCCATCTCCTCGCGCATGTAGACCGACCACTCCGGCGCGCTCATCCCGAGCATCGCGCGGCTGGCCGCCTCCTTCCAGCGCCCACCCCACTCGTCCACCACTGCACGCTTGGCGTCCAGCCACGCCGACTCCGAGTCGAGCAGGACGCCGTCGAGGTCGAAGATGACGGCGTCGATCAAGCGGGGGACCAGGGAATCGAACCCCAATCTGCGGTTTTGGAGACCGCCATCGTAACCATTAGACCAGTCCCCCTGGAGGCTCCGCGACGGCAGTCTACCGTCCGGATCGGCCGGGAGAATCCCAGCTATGAAGCGGTCTTTCGCACCCTGGAAGGCGACGACCGCGTCCGCCGCGTCCACCACGGTGACCTCGCAGAAGCACAGCGAACGGCCGCGGCGGACGACCGTTGCGCGGGCGGTGAGGTCGGTCGCGCGGGCAGCGGCGGCGAAGGAGACCGACATGGACACGGTCGCGCCGGCCAGGTTGTCGGGCACCGTGTCGTCGGACCAGGCGGCGGCCATGCGGCCGTGTCGAGCAGCGCGGCGATCGCGCCGCCGTGGACGACATCGCCCATGGTCGCCAGCCGCGGCGCCCACGGCAGGCGCAGCTCGGCGTGGTCGAGGCGGAGGCCGAGGAGCTCGATGCCGAGCTCCTTGACGAACGGCGACGCGGGCACGAACGCCCGCATCAGCTCGGCGCGGGTCGGGGGTGTGTCTCCTGTCATGAATGCGGGCGGAGGGACTCGAACCCCCAAGCCGTTGCCGGCACCGGCACCTAAAGCCGGCGCGTCTGCCAGTTCCGCCACGCCCGCGTGCGGGTATCTAAGTGCCGCGCCTGCGGCTCCGAGATTGTAAGGTCGCGCGACATGGCCGAGAACGAGAGCGAAGACACCTACCTCGATCGCCCGAATCGCCGGAAGGCGTCTTCGAAGGCCACGAAGGCGATCGTCGCGCTGCTGCTCGTCGTGTCGGCGGCGATCATGATCATCATCTCGATCGGGGGATGGAGCACGCTCGAGGGCGCCAAGCCGGTCCAGATCGCCTACATCCTCATCTACCTCCTGATGGCGTTCCTCGTCATGCGCTGGAACCGCGGCGTGCTGCCGCTGGCTGCGGCGCTGGCGATCGTCCTGCTGATCTTCGCCGCGGTCTCGGGCCCGGCGTGGTTCGACCGCGACAAGACCGGGCTCACCAGCCCGGCGCTCGACGAGAGCATCCTCGGCCTGCTGTCCCTGATCCTCGTGCCGATCCAGATCCTCCTGATCGCCTTCGCCATGCGCGGTTTCCAGCAGTCCTGGAACGTCGAGGTCGAGCGCTCGAACGACGACCGCCGCGGCAGCGAGCCGGCCCCCGCGCCGGCCTGAGCGGTCCCTAGTCTTCCCTCACCCGCCCGGGTGGTGGAATGGCAGACACTGCGGTCTCAAAAGCCGCTGCTCGAAAGGGCGTGCGGGTTCGAATCCCGCCCCGGGCACTCCTTTGGTAGCCGTCGTGCAGCGCGAGGAAGCGGCGCTGGGGCGTCGAATGCCCCGCGCATGCTCGAAGTCATCTCCTTCATCCCCACGCTCTGCGTCATCGGCCTGCTCGTCTTCGGTCTCGGCCGCTACGAACCGACGGCCCCCGTCGTCCTGTGGGCGGTCGCCGGCGCGATCATGGGCGGCCCCGTCGTCGTGACGCTGTTCGGCTTCGTCGGCTGGCTGCTGATGGACGTGGCGGGCACGGTCGCCGCGACCGCGTATGCCGCGAATCGCCACCGCCCGATCCGCGGGTGATCCTCGAACCCGCGATGACGGAGTACCTCTCCGGCCTCGAGCCGGAGGCGGACCTGCTGCTCGCCGAGATGCGGGCGCATGGCGATCGGGACCACATCCCGATCGTGCTCGACGTCACCGGCGGCCTGCTCGAGGTGCTGGCGGCGAGCAGCGGCGCGGCGCGCGCGGTCGAGGTCGGCACCGCGATCGGCGTCTCGACGCTGCACCTCGCGCGCGGTGGTGCGCACGTCACCTCGTTCGAGGTCGACCCGGAGCGCCACGAGCTGGCCAAGGAGTACCTCGCCCGCGACGGGCGATCGGCGCAGGTCGACCTGCGATGCCAAGACGCCGCCGAGGGGCTCGCCGAGCTCGAGCCCGGCGGCTACGACCTCGGCTTCATCGACGGTCCCAAGGCCGGCTACACGACCTATCTCGACCAGATCGTCGGTCTGCTGCGGCCGGGCGGGATGCTGCTCGTCGACAACGTGCTGATGGGCGGCGGCGCCGCCACCGGTGAACCGACGAGCCAATGGAGCGCGGAGAGCGTCGCCGCCATCCGCGACTTCAACGCCCAACTGAAGGCGCGCCAGGACCTGCGCGCGACCTTCCTCCCCGTCGGTGACGGGGTCGCGCTGGGAGTCCGTCTAAGTTAGACGGGCACTGATCGACCACGTCAACAACCTGAAGCTCCAGTACCTCGTCGAGCTCTCGAAGCTCGGCGACAGCTGCGCCGGGCTCGAAGCCGACGTCGAGCGCTGGCTGCACGAGCACGACGTGATCTTCAACGGCGCGACGATCCCGTTCGTGCTGATGCCGCATTTCGTCTCCCCCGGCCAGGTGCGCCGCGTGAAGCACGCCGTCACGGCGCTGTGCCGCGTGCTCGACCGCTTCTGCGACGCCTACCCGACCGACGAGCGCCTGCGCGACGAGCTCCAGCTCCCGGACACCGAGGACCAGTTGATCCGGATCGAGCCCGGGTTCCCCCGGCCGATGCGCATCTGCCGCCTCGACGCCTTCCTCCAGGGCTACGACGTCAAGTTCCTCGAGTTCAACGCCGACTCACCCGCGGGCGTCGGCTATACCGACATCCTGTTCGAGGGCCTGAGCACGACGATCGACCTCGAGCGCGTGCGCCAGGAGTTCGACACCGCGTACACGCAGATCCTGCCCGAGCTGATCGGCACCCTGCGCGATGCCTACGCGCACGTCCGCGCCAGCCGCACCGACCTGCCGGAGCGCCCGCGGCTCGCGCTCGTCGACTCCGCCGGCTCGCCGAGCGTCCCCGAGTTCCGCATCATCTGCGCCGCCGCCGAAGCGGCCGGCCTCAGCGCCATCCACGCAACGCTCGACGAGGTCAGCTATGACGGCACGACGCTGCGCATCAAGGACGAGCCCGTCCACCTCGTCTACCGCCGCGCGCTGCTCGAGGACCTCGACCAGTCCGACCTCGTCGCCGCCGCGCGCGACGGGCGCATCTGCCTCGTCAACCCGTTCCGCTCGCGGGTGGCCAACAACAAGAAGCTGTTCGCGCTGTTCCAGGACCCGCGCTTCACGTACCTCATCGAGGGGCACGACGAGGCGGACGTCATCCGCGCGACGATCCCGTGGACGCGCATCCTGCGCCCCGGGCCCGTCACCTACGGCGACTGGACGATCGACCTGCTGTCGTTCATCGCCGACAACCGTGAGCGGCTCGTGCTCAAGCCGGCCTCCGACTTCGGCGGCCACGGCGTCTCCCTCGGCATGGAGACCGAGCAGGGCGAGTGGGAGCGAATCATCGCGGAGCACGCCGACCGCGCGGACTACATCGTGCAGGAGTACGTCCCGGTGCCGGAGGAGATGTTCCCCACGGTCGAGGACGGGCACGTCCAGATGCGCCTCAAGCGCTTCAACATCAACCCCTTCGGCATCGGAGGCCGTTATGCCGGCTCGATCACCCGTATCTCGGACCGAGCCGTCATCAACGTGAGCGCGGGCGGCGGACTGCTGCCCAGCGTGATCGGGCGCCACAAGCGCCGGCTCCTGGCCGAGGACGACGACGAAAGCGAGGTGCTCGATGGCCAAAAGCCATGAGCCGCTCAAGGGGGGATACGACGTTGACGAGAACGCCGTGCGGTTCTCCAACTACTTCCACGTCCTCCGCGAGCTCGTCCACCTGAGCTGCGGCTGGCTGCCGCTCGAGCCGCGGCTGGAGACGAAGTACCTGCTCGGCGACCACGTGCACGACGACGCGCGCGCGGTGACGAAGGTCCGGCGCCGCCTCTACGAGCTGCGCACGCCCTCGGACTACCCGGGCGCCCCGTGCGACGAGCTGTGCGTGCTGCTCGAGCGCGCGAACGCGGCGGCGAGCTCCGCCGAGTACCTGCAGGTCGCCTACGGCGAGCTCAAGCCGGCGCTGATCGCCGCCGTCGGCATCCACCTCGACGCGCTCGACCCGCTGGTCGACGAGCCCTCCCTGCGCCAGCTCACGCAGCTGCTGCACCGCCAGGAGCGCCACGTCGCCGAACTGCCCGCCGAGCCCACCGCGCCAACGGAGTTCGAGGACCTCGGCGCCCTGCCGATCCGCCTGCGCGCGGTGCGCGAGCTCACGATCATGCCGCCGCTCGACCAGCCCGCACGCGACGAGTACGTCGAGGTGACCGAGGACGGCGATCCGTTCCTCACCGACTCGCTCTACGTCAACGGCGACGAGAACCACGTGCCGACCGACCCCGAGGAGCAGAAGCACTTCTTCCACGGGTTGATGGATGCGGAGCTGTGCGCCGCGGAGCTGATGGCCCGCAACTCGCACGAGCACCCAGAGATGCCGTGGGACTTCCACGTCGACATGGCGCGGCAGACCTGGGACGAGATCCGCCACGCCGAGGTCCACGACGCGCTGATGGCGACCGAGCTCGGCTGCCACTGGGGCGATTACCCCGTCGGCTTCGGCTACTTCAAGTCGGTCTACGCCTACGACCTGCTCGGCCGGCTCGCGCTCTTCAACGGGACGAGCGAGCAGAAGGCGATGTGGCGCCACTCGCACCGCCGCAAGGTGCTGATCGAGATCGGCCAGCCGACCGTCGCGCGCGTGTTCGACTACCTGCTCGCCGACGAGGTCCCGCACGTGCACAACGGCAAGCGCTGGGGCACGCACCTGCTCGGCGGCGACGAGGCGGCCTACCGCGAGAAGCTGCGCGAGCTGCGCGCCGGGCTCGACGCGACCGGTACGCCCGCCGGGACGCCCGCCGCCTGAGGCGGATGGAACGGCGCCGACCCCGCGAGGGGACGGCGCCGCGCTCCCGCACCCCTGCTCAGGAAATCTTGCTGCGGCCGCGCCGGCCGGCGCTGCCGCTCTTGGAGATGGCCTTGCTCGACGTGTTGAACGGCTTCGAAAGCCATTGACCGAGCTTGCCGGGCGCCTTGCTCGCTCCGCGCGAGCCGGTGCCCATCACGTTCTGACCGCCGCGCTCCGGGCCGCGTGAGAGACGCGGGAAGAGGAAGGCGAAGATGAGCAGCAGTACGCAGAAGCCGATGACGGCGCCGATGATCATGTCGGTTCGCGTACCCGAGCTCGGTCGTAATCAGTCGACCAGCGAGGCGAGCTCGTCCGCGAGCGCCACCGGGGCGGCGAGGATGCCGCCCTCCGCGGGGGGCGCCGGGTCGAGCCGCCGGGTGTGCAGGCCGGCGGTCGCGCAGATCAGCTCGCCGGCGGCGATATCCCACAGCTTGACGCCGCGCTCGTAGTACGCGTCGTAGCGCCCCGCCGCGGTCCAGGCGAGGTCGATCGCGCACGACCCGGCGCGGCGGATGTCGCGCACGCGCGGGAGCAGGCGGGTGACGCCCGCGGCCTGTGCGGCGCGCACGTCGGCGTCGTAGCCGAAGCCCGTCGCCACGAGGGCGGTCGCGAGGCCGCCGCTGCGCTCCGGGTGCCGCAGCGGCTCGCCGTTGAGCGTCGGCTCCGTGTCACGCACCGCGGCCCAGCACTCGTCGCGCATCGGGTCGAAGACGACGCCGGCGAGCGTCCCCGACGCGTCCTCGACGGCGATCGAGATGCCCCATTGCGGGATGCCGAAGAGGAAGTTCGTCGTGCCGTCGAGGGGGTCCACGATCCAGCGCAGGCCGCTCGTGCCCGGCGTGTCCGAGCCCTCCTCGCCGAGCATGCCGTCGTCGGGGCGCGCGCACAGCAGCGCCTCGCGGATCAGCTTCTCCGCGGCGACGTCGGCCTCCGAGACGAGGTCGGTCGGGCTGCTCTTCGTCGCCGTCGCGAGCGCTCCGCCGGAGAACGCGACGCGCAGCTGTGCACCCGCCTCGCGCGCGATCCGCTCGGCCAGCGCGACGAGCTCCGTCACCGCGAGATATCCGGGACCCGGTCGGCCCAAGGGCGCTCCTGCTCGATCTGCGCGGCGAGCGAGAGCAGCGTCGCCTCGTCATCCGGGCGGCCGACGAGCTGGACGGCGAGCGGGAAGCCGTCGGGCGTGACGCCCATCGGCACCGAGGCGGCGGGCTGGCCGCTGTGGTTGTACGCGGCACAGTACGGCACCCAGCGCGAGTATCCGTTGAACGACCACAGCGCGCCGCGGCCCTCGTAGGTGCCGATCGGGATCGGGCGGCGCGTGAACATCGGCGTCACCAGGACGTCGGCCTGCTCGAAGAGCCGCCCGAAGCGCTGCGCGGCAACGGCTCCGTCGCGGAGCGCCCGCTCCAGCAGCGGCGGCGCGATCGCAGCCCCGAGGCGCATGAAGCCGCGGGTGCGCCGCGCCAGCCGCTCGGGGTGCGCCATCGCGCGGCCCTCGTCGTGGACCCCACGGAAGTAGCGCGCGGTGAACGCCGCCCCGCCCTGCCCGTAGTCGGGGTCGCGCTCGACGACCTCGTGCCCGACGCCGCGCAGCAGCTCCGCGGCGGCGTCGACCGCGCCGCGCTGCTCCGCATCCGGGCTGCCGACGATCGGCGGTGGCAGTTTGGTCGAGAGCGCGATCCGCAGGCGCCCCGGCGGCCGGGTGACCGCGCTCGCCAGCGCCTCGCCGTCGCTCGTGGCGTCGATGAACAGCGCGGCGTCGGCGACACGGCGGACGATCGGGCCGTAGACCGAGAGGCCGTGCCACGCCCCGTCCTTGGGCGCGAGCGAGATCCGGCCGCGCTGGGTCTTGAGGCCGAAGAGGCCGCAGCAGCCGGCCGGGATGCGAATCGAGCCGCCGCCGTCGGAGCCGAGCGCGCCGCCGACGAGCCCGGCCGCGACCGCCGAGGCGGAGCCGCCGCTCGAGCCGCCCGGCGTGCGGTCGAGATCCCACGGGTTGCGCGTCGCGCCGAAGGTCGGGCTCTCGGTGAACGGCGTGATCTCGAGCTCGGGGACGTGGGTCTTGCCGACGACCACGGCGCCGGCCGCGCGCAGCCGGCGCACGACCTCGGCGTCCTGCGCGGCGGGGTCGCCGAACGCGTTCGAACCGCGGGCGGTCACCTCGCCCGCGACGTCGGTGTCGTCCTTGATCGCCACCGGCACGCCGAGCAGCGGGCGGCGGTCGCCGCTCCCGCGGCGGCCGTCGGCCTGGGCGGCCTCGGCGAGCGCGCGCTCGCCGAGCACGACGCGGAACGCGTTGAGGGTCGGGTTGAGGCGGGCGATCCGCTCGAGGTAGGCCTCGGTGAGCTCGCGCGAGGAGAGCTCCCCCGCGGCGATCAGCTCGGCCTGGCGCGCGAGGCCGGCGAAGACGGGGTCGGTGGCGGGGGTCACGGCGGCGGAGGCTATCGGGCGTGGGATGATCGCCCGCTGCCCGCGACCCTTGCCCACACGACCGCCGAAGGCCTCTGCCGCTTCGAGGAGCGCGGCCCCTGCAGCGATTCCGAACGCCGGGCGGCGGGGTGGCTGCACGACGATCTGCGCGCCAACGGCCACGAGGCGTACGTGGAGACGCTCTGGGTGCGCCCGCAATGGGCGCTGTCGCTGGCAATGCACGTGACGGTCGGCATCGTGGCGAGCCTCCTGGCCCTGTCCGCGCCGTTGCCGGCCGCGATCGCAGCGGCGCTCGCGGCGTTGTCGATGGCGGTCGAGGCGGCCGGCGTGACCGGCCCGTTGCGCCGGCTCCTCCCGCGGCGGGCGACGCAGAACGTGCTGACTGTGCCGGACGAAGGGGCGGCGGCCGACGTCACGCTCCTGATCTGCGCCCGCTACGACGCGCCGCGCGGCGGGCTCATGACGGGCGACGGCCCGCGGCGACTGGCGGCGCGGCTGCGGCGGCGGCTCGGCGGCCGGGGGCTCGGGCCGCGCGCGTGGGTCGCGCTCGCAGTGGCGGCGGTCGCGCTGTGCGCGGGGCTGCGGGCGCTCGGAGTCGAGGGCTTCTGGCTCGGGCTCGGTCAGTTCTTCCCCACGGTCGCGCTGCTCGGCGCGCTCGCGGCGGCGGGCGACATCGTCGTCTCGCCCGTCTCACCGGGCGCGGGCGACAACGCGGCCGGGGCCGGCGCCGCGGTCGCGCTGCACCAGGAGCTGACCCGCGATCCGCCCGACGCGCTCACCCCGGCGCTGCTGCTGTTCGGCGCCGGCGAGGGCGGGCCGCCCGCCGTGCGCGCGCACCTGCGCCGCGAGCGGCTCGACCGTGCGCGTGTCGTCGTGCTCGAGCTCGGGCCCTGCGGTGCCGGCGACCCCGTCTACGCCACGGCGCACCCGCAGCTGCGCGCCGCCTTCGAGCACGCCGCTGAGGCGCTCGGCGGCGCTCGCACATCGCTGCGGCGCTCGAGCGCGGCGGGCACGGCCCGCGGCCGCCGCCTGCCCGCGGCGTGGATCGGCGCGCTCGACGCCGATGGCATCGCCCCGCGCTCGCGCCAGCCCTCCGACACGCTCGAGCAGCTCGACCCCGCGGCGAGCGAGGCAGCGCTCGACTTTGCGCTCGCCTGCGTCGACGCGCTCGACGCAGAGCTGGCCCTACGGCAGACGTAGCTCCGCGATCCGGAGGAACCCTTTCGGCGTGTGCGGCGCAGCGCTCGTCATCTCCAGCCTGAGCTTCGTCGTCTGAACGGGGTCGAAGGCGATCGTGGACGGCTCGTTCGAGCCAGTGGCACCGCCCCCTCGAACTCTTGCGAGCCGCGCGTTGTACAAGCCCCGACGCGGGATTGCAATTCAAAGGTCAGGCATTTAACGACTCGTACGCCGCCACCGCCGCCTGCCCGTAGCTGACCCCGCCGTCGTTGGGCGGAAGCCGCTCGGGCACGAGCACGCGCAGCCCGCGCGCCTCGAGACGGCTCGCCGTCGCGACGAGCAGCGTGCGGTTCTGGAAGACACCGCCCGAGAGGACGGCGGTGTCGAGGCCGGCGCGGCTCGCCGCCTCCGCCGTGGCCGTGGCGACCGCGGCGTGGAAGCGAGCCGACACGGCACCGGGGCCCGCACCGGCGGCGACGTCGCGCGCCGCCGAGAGCACCGCCGGGCGCGCGTCGAGGACGCCGTCCGCGGTCACCGGGAGGTCGTACTCGCCGCGCTCCTCGGGGTCCGCGGCGGCCTCGAGCTCGATCGCCGCCTGACCTTCGTAGGTGACCTCGGAGCGCAGGCCGCACAGCGCGGCGACGGCGTCGAACAGCCGCCCCATGCTCGTCGTCAGAGGCGAGGAGAGCCCGGTGCGCACGAGCTCGGCGACCTGCTCGCCGCGCTTGCGGTCGGGCGCCGGCAGGGGCCCCTCCCAGCCCGCCTCGAGCAGCCACGCGCAGGCCATCCGCCACGGCTGGCGCACCGCGCGGTCACCGCCCGGGAGTCGCACCGGCCACAGGTGCCCGACGCGCTCGAAGCCGCCGAGGCCGCCGACGAGCAGCTCGCCGCCCCAGACCGTGCCATCGCTCCCATAGCCCGTCCCGTCGTAGATCGCGCCGACCGCGGGCCCGGTCTCGCCGTGCTCGGCGAGGCACGCCGCGAGGTGGGCGTGATGGTGCTGGATCGCGACGGTCTCCACCCCCTCGCGGGCGAGCGCGTAGCGCGTGGAGAGGTAGTCGGGATGCTCGTCGTGGACGACGACCTCGGGCACGACCGCGAACAGCCGCTCGAAGTGCTCGATCCCCGCCTCGAACGCCTGCAGGACGTCGTAGGACTTGAGGTCGCCGATGTGGTGACCGACCCAGGCGCGCTCGCCCTTGGCGACGCAGAACGTGCTCTTGAGCTCGGCGCCGCAGGCCAGCAGATGCCGCGCGGCGGGCTCCGGGAGCGCGAGCGAGTCGGGCACGAACCCGCGCGAGCGCCGCAACAGCAGCGGGCGCCGGGCCGGCACGGCGCGCAGCACGGAGTCGTCGGTGCGCGTATGGATCGGGCGGTCGTGGAAGAGCACGAGGTCGGCGATCCCGGCCAGGCGCTCGAGCGCGTCCTCGTCCACGTGGGCGATCGGCTCGTCGGACACGTTGCCGCTGGTCATCACGAGCGGCTCCCCCACGTCGGCGAGCAGCAGGTGGTGCAGCGGCGAGTAGGGCAACAGCACGCCGAGATCCGCGGAGCGCGGCGCGACCGACGCCGCCACGGCAGCGCCCACGAGCCGCGGGGCGAGGACGATCGGGCGGTCGCGCCCGGCCAGCAGCGACGCCTCCTCGTCCGTCAGCGCGACGAGCGCGCGCGCCGCGGGCACGTCGCGCACCATCACCGCGAACGGCTTGTCCTCGCGGTGCTTGCGGGCACGCAGCGCCGCGACCGAGGGCTCGTGTGCGGCGAGGCAGGACAGGTGGTAGCCGCCGATGCCCTTGACCGCGACGACGGCGCCGTCGCGCAGCGCGGCGACCGCCCCGCGCAGCGCCTCGTCCCCGTAGTGGTCGCCCGGCAGGAGGCGCAGGGTCGGACCGCACTCCGGGCAGGCGTTGGGCTGCGCGTGGAAGCGCCGGTCCGCCGGGTGCTCGTACTCGGCGGCGCAGCGCGGGCACATCTCGAAGCCGGCCATCGTCGTCTGCGGCCGGTCGTAGGGGACGCCGCGCACGATCGTGAAGCGCGGCCCGCAGTTGGTGCAGTTGATGAACGGGTAGCGATGGCGGCGGTCGGACGGGTCGAACAGCTCGGCGAGGCAGTCCTCGCAGGTCGCGGAGTCGGGTGAGACGAGCGCGGCCGGCTCGCCGCCGCGCGGGCTCGCCAGGATGCGGAAGCCGCGCTCGCCCGCGAGCGCGACGTCCCGCGGGCGCACCGCCTCGACCGCCGCCAGCGGCGGCGCCTCCTCCGCGAGCCGGCGCAGGAACCCGTCGATCGCCGTCTCGCCACCCTCGACCTCGAGCAGCACGCCGCGCTCGTCGTTGAGGACGAACCCCGCGAGGTCGAGCTCCGACGCCAGGCGGTACACGAACGGGCGGAACCCGACGCCCTGCACCGTCCCTTCCACCCGCGCCCGCACCCGCCTCACGGCGCGGCCTCGACCAACTCCCTCAGCACGTGGTACGCGCTCGCCTGCGCCTCCTGGATGCGCGGGATGTGCTCCGAGCGCGTGACGACCACGTGGTCGGCGAGCCCCTGGGCCGCCACCTTCCCGCCGCCGTAGCCGACGAAGGCGATCGTGGCCAGCCCGCGCCGCCGCGCCTCGATCAGCGCGGCGATCACGCTGCCGGAGTTGCCGCTCGTCGACAGCGCGAGCAGGGCGTCGCCCGGGCCGCCGTAGGCGATCACCTGGCGCGAGAAGATCGCGTCGACCCCGATGTCGTTGGCGAGCGCGGTGATGATCGCGGGGTCCTCGGTGAGGTCGAGCGCGCGCCGCGGGGGCCAGCCGCGCGCCTCGGGCGGCGTGCGGAAGTCCGCCACGACGTCCATCGCGTCGGTGGCCGAGCCGCCGTTCCCCAGAGCGAGCAGCGTGCCGCCCGCGTCGAGCCGCGCCCGCAGCTCCTCCGCGGCGGCGTGCAGCGTGTCGCGGCCTTCGCTCAGCGTCTGCGCGCGCAGCGCGTCGACCTCGTCGGCCTTCATCGTCACCGACGCCGCCACGTCGGCGATCACCGCCTCGAGGTCGGTCTCCTGCTCACCGAGGAACGGATAGAGGAAGCTCGACGCGCCGGCGTCGTGCACCTGCCTGGCGTCGCGCCCCTCGAGCAGCCCGCGGTGCTCGAAGAACACGTGGACGAGCTCCCACAGCAGGTGGTAGAGCGTCTCGGTCAGCTCCTGGCGCACGAACGTGTCCGCGCTCGGCGGCGCCCACTCGAGCGGCAGGCAGATCGCGAGGCAGCCGCGCTCCGCCGCCGCGGCGACCGCGGCGCGCGCATCGTCGTCGGCCTCGAAGGCCAGCACGATGTCCTCGGGCGAGACCAGCAGCGCGACCTGCGCGGCCAGGGGCCCGCCCTCGCCCGCGAGCCCGACCGCGGGCAGCGCGCGCTTGCCGACGATCACGGGGTGCACGAACTCGACCGCGACGTGGCGCGCGTCCGAGCGCGCCGCCGGCGACGCGCCGAGCGCGATCAGCCGGCCGCCGCGCGCAAAACGCTCCGCCATCCGGTGGCAGAGCCTGGCGATGCGGTCGGCCTCGGCGGCGAAGAAGCGGCGGTTGGCCTCCGTGCGCTCGGCGAGCAGCGCCTCGACCGTGCCCGTCGCCGCGCCGGGCGTCACGCCGGAGCGCCCGCCCTCGTCGCGAGCCGCACGAGGTAGTCGCGCACCGCCTCGAGCCCCTCCCCCGTGCGCGCGCTGACGAGCAGATGCGGCACGCCGGGATGGACGCCCTCAAGGTGGTAGAGGAACTTCTCGAGGTCGAAGTCGACGTGCTCGAGCAGGTCGATCTTGTTGATGATCACGAGTTCGCAGGCGCGGAACATCAGCGGGTACTTGAGCGGCTTGTCCTCGCCCTCGGTGACCGAGGAGACCATCACGCGGGCGTCCTCGCCGACGCGGAACTCGGCCGGGCAGACGAGGTTGCCGACGTTCTCGATCACGAGCAGGTCGAGGTCGGTGAGCGGCAGCGAGGGCAGCGCGGAGCGCACCATGTTCGCGTCGAGATGGCACTCGCCGCCGAAGCCCTGGTCGGTGTTGAGCTGCGTGACCGGGATGTGGACGTCCGCGAGGCGGTCGGCATCGAGCGAGCCCGCCACGTCGCCCTCGAGCACCCCGGGGCGCACACCCTCGAGGCCGGGCAGAGCCTTGACCAGCAGCGTCGTCTTGCCCGCGCCGGGAGCGCTCATCAGGTTCAGCACCGTGACACCCTCGCGGTCGAAGTCGGCGCGGTTGGCCGAGGCGATCGTGTTGTTGGCGTCGAGGGCGTCCTCGACCACCCTCACCTTGACGCGATGCATCCGCTCTCCTCCTCGACTTCGATCGAATCGACCTCCAGCTCGTTGCCGGCGATCACCGCCACCTCGCTGACCGCGCAGCGCGGGCAGCGGAACTCCGGGGTCCCCTCCATGTCCCATTCCTGCTCGCAGCCGCCGCAGCGCAGGCGCGCCGGCACCACGACCTGCTCGAGCCGCGCGCCCTCTGCGGGCGTGTCGCGCGAGACGATGTCGAAGTAGAACGCGAGCGAGTCCGGGATCACCTGGCGCAGGTGGCCGATCCGCAGCGAGACGACGAGCACCCGGCGGTTCTCCGCGTGGCGGAGGGCCGTGTCGAGGACCGCGCTCGCGACGGACAGCTCGTGCATCAGCTCTTGTACGCCGCGTCGGTCCGCAGCTCCGCGACGGTCTCCTCGACCAGGCCGATCGCGCGCTCCACGGCCTCCACGACCGCCGGGCTGAGCCCGAGGCCGAGATCCTCGACGTCGGTCGGCTCGCAGGCGACGATGACGACCTTGCCGGTCCAGCCCCCGACCGCGCGGACGAAGCGCAGCACCGTCGCCGGATCCATCCCGTGCGGGTTGATGACGTCCCCGTCCTCGATCGACGGCGCGACCTCCTCGAGGTCGGGCTCGAGCACGTACAGCGTCCCGGGCTCCCCGCCCTGGCGTGAGACGTCGATCAGCACGAGCGCGTGGTAGCCGCGCATGATCTCGTAGGCGAGGTCGAGCCCGCCCGAGCCGGCGTCCATGACGCGGACGCCGGGCGGCATCTCTCGCGCCTCGAGGCGTTGCGCGACGACCGAGCCGAAGCCGTCGTCGAGCATCCAGGCGTTACCGACTCCGGCGACGAGGATCTGCTTCTCGAACTCGGGGCTCATGCACTGCCTCGCTTGCGCTCGTCACCGCAGCGGACTGCGTCCGCGCTCGCCATCTCCACTTCCGTCGGCTTGAAGTACAGGAAGCGGCCGATGTCGCGCATCAGCTCCTGTCCTGGGACGTCGTCGACCGTGACCGCGAGGTGCACCGAGCCGTCGTAGTCGTAGTAGATGCGCTCGATCGTGGCCGAGCGACCCGCCACGAGGTGGTCCTGCGGGGTCGCGTTGGCCTCCGGCCGCAGCACGACCTTGTCGCCGAGCCGGTACGTGATCCCGCCGACCTCGACCTCCGGCTCGCCCACGCGCGGGTCGGCGACCTGCACGCGGCCGTGGAGGTCCATCAGCTCCTGCGGCGTCGTCTTGGCCGCGCGCTCGAGCATCTGTCGCACGGCCGGGTCCTGGGCGGCCGCCTCCTCGCGCTCCTCGTCGGACAGCGCGAGCACGTGGATCAGCAGCGCCTCCTCGATCTCGGTCGAGTCGAACAGGTTGCCCTTGCTCTCGGGCGCGATCTGCGGATGGTCGGGCAGCATGATCGCCGCGCCGAGCACCGCGTCGTCGGTCTGCGTGGCGAGCACGGGCCAGGAGTTGACGTTCTCGCAGCCCTGGACGTCGAGCGGCGAGATGAAGCGGCCGCCGGCCACGTGCCCGACGACATGGGTGGAGAGCAGGGAATGCAGGAGCGCGCCGGTGCGGTCGAGCCCCTCGGGGACATCGGTGGTGTTGTGCACCGAGATCGTCATGCGGACCCGGCGCTCCCTGAGCGGGATGGCGGTGATGATCGCGTGCCCGTGCAGCCCCTCGAAGTGGAAGGGCACGGTGTGGGACTCCCCGAAGCGCGTCGGCGGCAGCAGGAGCCGCCGCGGCTCCGCCTTGTGGCGCTCACCGCTCGCCTGCAGGAAGCGGATCTCGCCGTCGAGCGTCGTCTCGGGGTCGTCGATGTCGGCCACGCACTCGATCTGCAGGTGGTCAAACGTCGCGCCGCTGCCGGCAGCGTAGACCGGCGGGTAGACGATCCCGAACGGTGTCGGCGTCGCGTTCTTGGTCGCGCCCGGCGTGTAGGGGTAGAGCGCGTAGCCCTCGTAGAGCAGGGTGTCGATGAGCTGCTCGAGCATTCAGCCCTCCAGCAGCTCGGCGACGCAGGCGTTGAACGACGGCAGGCCGGACTCGGCCTTGCGCTCCTGGAGGCGGTCGAGCGTCGCGGTCTCGAGCCGCACCCAGCCGCCGCCGGGGTAGTAGAGCGCCATCATCGCCTTCCAGTCCGCGACCGCGAGCTTGTACTTCGCCGAGCAGCTCCACGGCACCATCGCGATCTGGACCTTCTCGCCCTCGGAGTAGAGGATCGTGCCCGAGAAGTGGAAGGTCAGCGGGATCTCGCCGTCGGGCAGCGAGTAGAAGTACTTCGCGGCCGAGATCTCGAGGTCGTAGGTGCACGGCACCGTGAGCGTGAAGTCGGCCGTGCCCGTGAACTCGGGCACGAGCGCGCCCACCTGCGTCCACAGGAACGAGCGCGTCGTCGAAGCCCAGCGCTCTGCGGGCCCGAACAGCTCGACGAGCCGGTCGCGCGTCTCCGCGTCGTAGGTGCGCCGCGCGGGGTCGATGTTGATCTGCGCCGAGAGCGCGATCGCGTGCAGCGGCCGCGCGGTCGCCTCGGCCACGCGCAGCGTGAAGCGCAGCGTCGGCGACGCGGCGTGCGCCACCGGCTCGACGCCCACCACCTCGAAGGACGGCTCGGGCACGCTCATCTGACCATCGCCCGCTCGCGCAGGCCCTCGAAGTAGCGCGCGACGGCCTCCTCGGTCGCGCTGCCGCCCGAGATGCCCTCCCAGCTCGTCTTCACGACCCCGACGAGCTGGTAGGCGACGTCGATCGGCGCGATCACGTGCTTCGGCGGGTCGGCCATGCGGTTGACGATCAGCGCCTCGGCGTCGGCCTCGATACCGGCCAGGGCGGGGTTCTCGGCGACGAGCCGCTGCCACGACTCGAGGTCGAGCTCGCACTCGGTCGCGCCGGCGGGGCTCGGGTAGAGCGCGATCACGCCGCCCGACACCGTCGAGACCATGAAGAACGCGAGCCCGATCGGGATCTGGAACGAGGCCCACTGCTCGTCGGTGAGCGCGAAGTCCTCGAGCCAGACCGTGCGGTTGCCGACTGGGCGGAACTCGGCCTCGCCCGAGCGCACCGCCCAGCAGGTCTCGCAGACGCAGAGGATGCGCCGCTCGTCGAGGTGCAGCAGGTGGCGGTGGGTGGCCGCCAGCGTGAGCGTGCACAGCTCGCACTGCTCGTCGGCGCCGGCCGCCGGCGCGGGCGGCGCGGCGTCGGGCGGGGTTTCCGGCAGGAAGCGGCGGAGGCCCGTCACCAGCTTCGCCCGGCGACGGGCCGAAAGACCCCCGTTCGCGTCCCCGTTCGCCGTCATGCGGCGACGGCCACCCTGACCCCGCCGCCGTCCTCGCGCAGCAGCGGCACCGGCTCGAGCTGGAGCCCCTCCTCGCTCACGCAGCGGCCTGCGAGCGGCAGGTCGAAGCCGCGCGCGCACGACGGGCAGTGCAGCGTGCCGCCGCTGAGGTCGCCGTGGTCGAGCGCCCCGCCGCAGCCCGCGCAGCGGTTGCGGTAGGCGAGCAGGTCGCCGGCGACGTTGGCCACCACGAGCGACCGGCCGCCCGCCGACGTGCCGGTGACCGCCCCGGGCATCAGCGAGCCGAGGCCGTCGAGCGCCATCCACCCGCTCGCGGGCGGCCCGCCGCCGGACATCGGCAGCTCGAAGCCCCCGAGCGCGGGCGCGGGCGGCGTGACGCCCTCGACGTCGATTCCCGCCAGATCGGGCGCCGCCTCCTGCAGGGCCTGCTCGATCGCCAGCTCCATCGTCGACGCCGACGCCGGGCAGCCGTTGCAGGAGCCCTCCAGCCGCAGCCGCGCGACGCCGTCCTCGATCCCCAGCAGCTCGACGTTGCCGCCATGGGACTCCATGTAGGGCCGCACGCTGTCGAGCGCCTCCTGCACGCGCGTCTCGAGCGCGACCGGGTAGAGGCCGTGGATCAGCATCAGGCTGGCCACGACCCCGTCTCCCGACAGGCGCTCGCGGACCTCCGCGAGCGCCGGCCCCTCCGCCTCGAGGGTCTCGAAGATGCGTTCGAGACCCTCGCCGTAGAGCCCCATCAGGGCACCGACGAGCTCCTCCGCGCAGGAGCGCGCGAAGGGATCGCCGATCGCCTCGAGCTGTGCGGTCAGCTCCTCGACCCGAGCGACCAGCGCATCGGGTTCGCTTGCCGGTTGGACGCTCATCGACCGCTCAGCAGAGCCCCGTCGGGGTGTGCACCACCTTCCGCACCTTGCCCTTGCCCGTGTACATGTGCACGCCGCACGGCAGGCACGGGTCGAAGGAGTGGACCGCCCGCATGATGTCGACACCCTTGAAGTTGTCGGGGCCGTTCTCCTCGAAGATCGGCGTGTTCTGCACGGCGTCCTCGTAGGGCCCCGGCGTCCCGTAGGTGTCGCGCGGGTTGGCGTTCCACGGCGTCGGCGGGTACGGCTGGTAGTTCGCCACCCTGCCGTCGCGGATGACCATGTGGTGCGAGAGCACCCCGCGCGCGGCCTCGTGGAAGCCCACTCCGAGGGCGTCCTGCGGGACCTTGACGGGGTTGCAGCTGCGCGTGCGGCCGGCCCGCACCTCCCCCAGCGCCTGCTCGATGGTGTAGAGCGCGAGCAGCGCCGAGTAGGCCTGGTGGTAGGTCCGCGCGCGGTCGCGCTCGATCGCGTTGGACTTCTCCGGGACCTTCCACTCGAGGTCCATCTCCGGCATGAAGCCGGTCTTCGGCAGCGTCATCAGGATCGAGTCGCCGGTCGCCTTCAGGTAGTTGAGGTCGACCAGACCGGCCTTCGCCGTCACCCACTGGCGGGCGAACGGGCCGCCACCGGTGTCGCACGCCACATAGCGGTCGGTGCGCTTGTCGTACATGCGCGGCGAGACCACCCACGAGTACTTGTCGGCGAAGTCGCGCGCCTGCGGCTTGGGCAGCGTCACCTTGTTCCACGGGTGACGCTTGTCGACCGGGTTGCCGAGCGGGTCGTGCGTGACGAACGTCTCCTCGTTGGTCCAGTCGTCGAAGTAGCTCGACCCCAGCAGGATCCGGATCGCGAGGTTGATCTCGACCAGGTCGGTCGTGATCAGCTCGCCGCCGATGACGAGGCCCGGCGTGATCTGCCGGGTCCGCCCCCACTCCGTCATGTCCTTGTAGTCGTAGTTGAGGACGTCCGGGTCGTCGAAGGCGCCCCAGCACACGAGATCCGTCTCCCGGTAGCCCACCATGTCGTAGCCGGGGAGCTCCTGGAGGAAGAAGTCGTAGATGTCGTCGTGCATCGGCACCGTGCGCTTGCAGTAGTCCATGTAGCGCATGAGCCGCACGTAGTAGTCCGTGCAGGTCTGGTGCGTGATGTCGGCGCTGACGCCGCCCGGCATGATCGTGGACGGGTGCGTGTGGCGACCGCCGAACAGGCAGTACATCTCACGCGTGTAGCGGGCCACCTGGAGCGTCTCCAGGTAGAACTCGCCCGTGAACGGGTTGAGCGCCCGCATGATGTCGGCGATCGTCTTGTAGCCGTGGATGTCGCCGCCCGGTGACGGCGTCTTCTCCGCCTTCGCGAGCAGGGACGGGTTGGTGTCCTTGACCATCTGCTCGCAGAAGTCCACGTTGCACATGCAGTCGTTGTAGATCGCATGGTCGAACATGTAGTCGGCCTGCTCCGCCAGGTTGTAGGCGCAGTTGCCGAGTTTCGGCGGATAGATGCCGTAGGCCATGTTCTGGCACAGCACCGACGTCGTGCAGTGGTTGTCGCCGCAGATGCCGCAGATGCGGCTGGTGAGGAAGTGCGTGTCGCGTGGATCGATGCCCTTCATGAAGATGTCGAACCCGCGGAAGATCATCGAGGTCGAGTAGCACTTCTCGACCTTGCGGTTCTCGAAGTCGATGTCCGCGTGGATGCCCAGGGAGCCGACGATCCGCGTGATCGGATCCCACGACATCCGCTTGACATCGACCTTCTTACCGGGCTGTGGCGTTGCCTCAACTGTCGACATTGCTCGCTCCTCTCTCCTCTACCAGCGCTTCTGGTAGCCAGTGGTGAGCTCGGCCCGACTGTGTCGCCACTCCGGCTCCTTGTCGTACTTCCGCTTGATGTTCAGGTTCCGGCCGAACTTGAGCAACTTGCCGTAGGTGAACTTCGCGACCGTCGAGGACACCTCGCCCATCGGGTCGGGGTCCATGAACGGCATGTACTTGTCGGGGAAGCCCGGCATCGTGCAGGCCATGCAGATGCCGCCGACGTTGGGGCAGCCGCCGATGCCGTTGACCCAGCCGCGCAGCGGCACGTTGCACTTGACGACCGGGCCCTTGCAGCCGAGCTTGACCAGGCATCGGTGGTCGGAGCCGTACTCGGTGGCGAAGTTGC
>JBBQLH010000015.1:0-54181 GCA_038327685.1 Solirubrobacterales bacterium | reverse complement strand
GCGACGACGGACGGCGTGGTGCGGCCACCCTCGGCGTTCTCGATGACGGTCGGCTCGCCGCCCTCGAGGACGGCCATGCACGAATTCGTCGTGCCGAGATCGATACCGATGGTCTTGGCCATACTCAGGTGCTCCTCAGCTTGTGGACTGAACAAATCTTAGTCGGGCTCGCTGAGATTCTAGCGCAGCTCAAGCGTGGCCATAGCGCTTCTTCAGCCGCTCCTCGTAGGCCCCGACACCGGTCTCCGACAGCGAGTCGTAGTAGCCCCAGTAGTCGTCCTTGGTCTGCGCAGCCCACCTGCCGACGCGCTCGATGCCGTAGTCGTAGCCAGGGTGGTAGCTCGGGCAGGCCACGTGGTAGAACTCCTTCAGCTGCTCCGCGCCGATCTTCTTGCCGTCGCCACGGTCCTCGTCGCGAACCTTGCCGACCTGGGAGAGCGCGAGCTTGAGGATCGCCTCGCGCTTGGCCGGCGCGAGGTGGCGGCGTCGGCGCCCGCCTGGGCGAGCCGGTGCGCCTTGCCGTAGGCCTGGAGCGCCTCGATATCGGCCTGGTCGAGCGTTGCCGCGGGCGGCAGGGACCGGTGACGTCTCGGTCGCTTGTCCGGCGCGCGCGTGCTCCGTCACGCGCTGATACGCCTCCCGTACGGGCACATCCGCAAGAGCGCGCAGTCCCCGCAGGCCGGGCGCTGCGCGTGGCACGTGCGGCGCCCATGGCGCAGCAGGTTGACGTGCAGCTCGAGCCCCTGGCCGCGCGGGGTCAGCGCGAGCATCTCGTCGTGGAGCTCCTCGAACGGGGCGCCGGGCCGGAACAGCCCGAGCCGCGTGCCCACGCGCGAGACGTGGGTGTCGACCGGCACGTCGGGCATCCCGTAGGCGAACAGCAGCACGCAGGCTGCCGTCTTGCGGCCGACGCCCGGGAGCGCGGTCAGGTACGCGCGCGCCTCCTCGACCGTGCCCTCGCGCAGGAAGGCCAGGTCCGGCGGGTCCGGCAGCGCGCGCAGGATCTGCTGGATCCGGATCGCCTTCTGGCGGTGCAGGCCGCCGGGCTGGATCGCGGCCTCGACCTCGGCGGCCGGGACGTCGCGGACCTCCTCCCAGCTGGAGAAGCGCGCGCGCAGGCGGCCGTAGGCGACGTCGCGGTTGCGGTCGTTGGTCGACTGCGAGAGCACGGTGAGGATCAGCTCCTCGATCCCGTGGCCGTGCGGCGGGGCCAGCGGGCGGCCGTAGACGAGGCGCAGCCGGTCGCGCAGCGTGCGCACGCGCCGCGAAGGCGGCCGGGTCCACTGCGCGCGCGGGACGTTCGCCGGACTGGGGCTCACACGCGCCACCCTAGGGCCGCCGGGATTGTCTTGATTCGAAAGGCATCGCGCCGTCGCGCCCGCTATGGTCCGCCGCCGCGACGGATCGCGGTTGGCGGCAGGCTCTGGCTCGGACGCTCGGCAGGGGGAAAACCAGGGGCCTGTCGACAGGGGAAATCCAACGGAGGATTCAGCAATGCGTACAGCGCTGCTTGCATGCGGTGTCGTCATCTGCTGCTGCGCCGTGTTGGCCTGGCAGCCCGCCAAGGCCTCGGCGGACCGCGGCAAACTCGACCGTTCCGAACGGAGGGTCATCCGGCTCGTCAATCGCATCCGCACCCGCCACGGGTTGCGGCGGCTGAAGGCGAGCCACCCGCTCGCGGAGGCCGCGGTCGAGCACACCGGCGACATGCTGCGCCGCGACTTCCTGAGTCACGCGTCCAGCGACGGGACCGCCATGGGCGACCGGGTGCGCCGCTACACCGGAGCGAAGCACTGGGTCGGCGAGAACATCGCCGCGATCCCGGGCCGCGCCACCGCCCGCAAGGCCGTGCAGATGTGGATGGCCTCGCCGCCCCACCGGGCCGTGCTGATGTCGCCGGCGGGCCGCCGGATCGGCGTCGGCAAGCGCCGCGGGAAGCTCGGCAGCGCCCGGCGAGCGGTCATCACGGCCGATCTCACCTCGGTCGGCTGAGCGGGACAGCGGGGCGGTGCCGGATAGCATCGCCCCGCGATGAGCTCGTCAGCCCGGGAGTATCAGTCGTTGGTGCGCGATCGCCTGGTCGAGTCGCGCCTGACGCCCAACGCCATCTCGCTCACCGGCTTCGCGCTCTGCGTCGTCGCTGCAGTTCTTGTCTGGCAGGACGAGTACTTCCTCGGCGGGCTCGCGTTCGTGATCGGCTCGGTCTGCGACATGCTCGACGGCCGCTACTCGCGCATGTCGGGCAAGGGAACGCCGTTCGGGGCCTTCCTCGACTCGACGCTCGACCGCATCGAGGAGGGCGTCGTGCTGACCGCCGTGGCCTACCAGTTCTCCGACCGCGGCGACAACCTCGCGGTCTCCGCCGTCGTCGTGGCCGTCTTGGCCTCGCTGATGGTCTCCTACACTCGTGCCCGTGCCGAGGCGCTCGGCGTGGAGTGCAAGGTCGGCATCGCGGACCGCGCCGTGCGGGTCGTGATCCTCTCGGCGGGGCTGATCCTCGCCAAGGGAGCCGGCGTCGTCGACGTCGAGCTGCTGGAACCGGCGGTCTATGTGCTGGCCGGGCTCTCGGTGATCACCGTCGTGCAGCGCATCTGGCACGTCCGCGGCGAGCTGACTCGCCCCGCCGCTCTGTAACTGCGCACGCGCCACGGGGTTCCAATCCGGCGATTTCAACTTCGAGGTGACTACGTGAGCAAGAACGGGAGCAACGGGCACAGCCCGGCGACCAACGGGAAGGGGCGCTACCAGGAGGGCAAGGTGCGCGTCGCGATCATCGGCGTGGGCAACTGCGCGTCCTCCTTCGTCCAGGGCATCCACCACTATCGCGACGCCGACGCGTCCGAGTCCGTCCCCGGCCTCATGCACGTCGACCTCGGGGGCTACCACGTCTCCGACATCGAGGTCTCGGCGGCCTTCGACATCGACTCCGAGAAGGTCGGCAAGGACGTCTCCGAGGCGATCTTCTCCGGCCAGAACAACACGCTGAAGTTCATCGAGGGCGACCTGCCCCACCTGGGCGTGCCGGTCCAGCGCGGGATGACGCACGACGGGCTGGGCAAGTACCTCAAGGAGAAGATCACGAAGGCCGAGGGCTCGACCGTCGACATCGTCGAGGTGCTCAAGGAGACCCAGACCGACATCGTCGTCTCCTACCTCCCGGTCGGCTCCGAGCAGGCGACCAAGTGGTACGTCGAGCAGGTCATCGAGGCCGGCTGCGCGTTCGTGAACTGCATCCCCGTGTTCATCGCGCGCGAGGAGTACTGGAACAACCGCTTCAAGAAGGCGGGGCTGCCGATCATCGGCGACGACATCAAGTCGCAGGTCGGCGCCACGATCATGCACCGGACGCTGGCGCGCCTGTTCGCGGACCGCGGCGTGAAGATCCTGCGCACCTCGCAGCTCAACGTCGGCGGCAACATGGACTTCTACAACATGCTCGAGCGCGAGCGGCTCGAGTCCAAGAAGATCTCCAAGACCAACGCCGTGACGTCGATCATGGACCACGAGCTGCCGCCGGGCGACATCCACGTCGGGCCGTCGGACTACGTGCCGTGGCTCGAGGACCGCAAGTGGGCCCACATCCGGGTCGAGGGC
This sequence comes from Solirubrobacterales bacterium, assembly GCA_038327685.1. GTDB lineage: Bacteria > Actinomycetota > Thermoleophilia > Solirubrobacterales > Solirubrobacteraceae > DASQFQ01. The sequence goes on along the minus strand of JBBQLH010000015.1, from coordinate 50,587 downwards.
CAGGCCTTCGGCGACGTGCCGCTGAGCGTCGAGCTCAAGATGGAGGTCTGGGACTCCCCGAACTCCGCCGGCATCGTCATCGACGCCGTGCGCTGCTGCAAGCTGGGCCTCAACCACGGCCTCTCCGGCCAGCTCGACGGCCCCAGCTCCTACCTCATGAAGTCGCCCCACAACCAGCGCGCCGACGATCTGGCCCGCGAGGCGACGGAGCAGTTCATCGCGGAGTACGCGCGGACCAGGACGCCGTCGCCGGCGGCTCGCAAGAAGAAGCGAGGCGAAGCCGGTGGCGAGCCCTCTGGGCGAGACAGGGCGGCGGCTGAGTAGTGGCTCGGCACGGCGGCGGCTAGGCTTCCGCCGCCGTGCCGGAGCGCTTCTCCATCGCCCAGGTCTCCCCGTACCCCTGGGAGGATGAGCACGAGGTCAACGCCTTCGTGGACGCGCTGTCGGGCGAGCTGGCGACGCTGGGGCACCGCGTCGTCGTGCTCGCGCCGACGAGCTCGACCGCGCTCGTGCGCGACTCGCGGCGCCTGATCCGCTCGGGCGAGCTGTTCGGCCCGGAGGGCGAGGTGCGGGTGATCGGGGTCGGCGAGCTGCTGCCGCTGGCGGGCGCCCGCCGCGGGGCGATGCCCTCGCCGCCGCTGGACATCTCGCGCACGATCGAGGAGGCGCTGAGCACGGCGCCGCCCGACTTCGTGCACGTCCACGAGCCGTTTGCCCCCAGCGCCGCATCGGTCGCGCTGCGCCACTCGCGCTCGCTCAACGTCGGCTCCTTCCACGCCCCGGCCGAGCGGGTGCTCTCCACCCAGGTCGCGCGCCGCTTCGTCGAGCTGTTCTTCGGCCGGCTCGACGCCCGCACCGCGTCGTTCGAGGCCACCCGCGACCTGATGCAGCGGGTCTTCCCGGCCGACTACCGCATCCTGCGGCCGGGCGCGGCGCCGACCGAGCGCGCGGAGCACGACGGCCGGCTCCGGATCGCGTTCTGCGACCAGGAGGAGCGCGGCGCGCTGCGGCTGTTCCTGCGCGCGTTGCGCCGGCTGCCGGCCGAGCTCGACTGGGAGGCGACGGTGTTCGCGCCCTCGGGGGCGGCGCCGACGATCCGCTCGCGGCTGCTCGACCGCGTGCGCGTGCTGTCCGCGGAGGACACGACGCAGGCCGAGGTGCTCGCGGGCGCCGACGTGATGGTGGCCGCCTCCCTCGGCGTCGCGCCCGCGCCGGGCCTGCTCGTGCGCGCGCTCGGGGCGGGCGCGATCCCGGTCGCCACGCGCCTCCCGCCGTACGAAGAGGTCGTCTGCCGCGAGCAGGACCTCGGGCTGCTGTTCGAGCCCGGCGACGTCGACACGCTCGCCGCCCAGCTCGAGCGCCTGATCCGCGACGAGGGACTGCGCGACACGCTGCGCGAGCGCGGCCGGGAGCGCCGCGACGAGCTCGACTGGGGGCACGTGGCCCGCGGCTTCGAGGCGATCTACGCCGAGGTCGCCGCGCGGCGGCACGTCGCGCCGGAGAACCCGGCGGTGCGGGCCCGGATCGCCGAGCGGCGACTGATCGACGTCGACCTGCACATGCACACCGACCACTCGAGCGACTGCGCGACCCCGGTCGACGTCCTGCTCGCCAGCGCCCGCGCCGCCGGTCTCGGCGCGATCGCGGTCACCGACCACAACGAGGTCTCGGGTGCGCTCGACGCGCGCGCGAAGGCCGCCGAGTTCGGCGTCAAGGTGATCGTGGCGGAGGAGGTCAAGACCGCCGACCAGGGCGAGGTGATCGGCCTCTTCCTGGAGGAGAAGATCCCGCGCGGGATGACGCTCGACGAGACGATCGCGGCGATCAAGGCCCAGGGCGGCCTCGTCTACGTGCCGCACCCGTTCGACCGCCTGCACTCGGTGCCGGACTACGAGCACCTGCTCGCCGTGGTCGAGGACATCGACGCTCTCGAGGTCTTCAACGCGCGCGTCGCGATCAGCGCCTTCAACGAGGAGGCCGTCCGCTTCGCGGCCAAGTACCGGATCGTGGGCGGCGCCGGCTCCGATGCGCACGTGCCCCAGGGGCTCGGGTCCGTGCGGATCCGCATGCGCGACTTCGACGGCCCGGAGGAGTTCCTCGAGTCGCTGCGCGACGCCGACATCGTCCGCAAGCCGCAGTCGCTGCTCTACGTCCAGGCCCTGAAGTTCCTGCAGACGAAGGCGACTCCGGCGGGCGCCCGGAGGGCCGCGCGGCAGCGTCGCGTCCGCCGAGTCGCGCGCAACCAATGATGCAGGGGCAAGGAGAAGGGGGCGCGACGGCTAAACCGCTGGGCGGGATGCCCGCCACCGACGACGAGATCCGCGAGAAGTACCTGGAGCGAGCGATCCGCGAGCTCAACGAGTTCACCCGCGACCTGCAGGGCTGCACGGCCTGCCCGCGCGGCAACCTGATGCCGGTGCTCGGCTCGGGCCATCCGCAGGCCGACGTCTTCCTGCTCAAGTACGCGCCCGCCCCGTCGGAGATCGAGGAGGGCGTGGCCTTCTACGGCCGCTCCGGAACCGCGCTCATGAAGTCGCTGCGCCGGCTCGACATCGACCCGCTTGCCGTCTACGGGACGCTGTGCGTGAAGTGCCCGGTGGCCGACACCTCGCTGGCCGCGCCCGAGTGCCTCGCCCGGCTCGTCGAGGAGATCGCGATCGTCCAGCCCAAGATCGTCGTGGTCATGGGCGACGAGGCGCTCGCGGCGCTCAACGAGCTCGCGCTCCCGCTGGCGCGCACCGTCGAGGACCAGCGCGGCGTCGTTCAGGCGCTGACGCCGTCGATCGATGCACTCGTCGTGCCCGACATCGACGGGGCGCTCGACGAGGAGGACGCCAAGCGCGCCTTCTGGACCGCCTTCCGCGCGCTGGGCGCGTGGTGGGCGGAGTTCCCTCCCTACTGACGCTTCGGCCTACTCAAAGTGGGTAGGTTTGCCGAGGAGGAGGGGACCGGAAGCCAATGCTGTCCGTAACGGATGTCGTCGTGCGATTCGGGGGCGTGGTCGCCCTCGACGGCCCCACCTTCGGGGTCGAGGCCGGTGAGATCTGCGGCCTGATCGGCCCCAACGGCGCCGGCAAGACGACGCTCTTCAACTGCATCAGCCGCCTCGCCGACCCCGACGAGGGCACGATCGCGTTCGAAGGCGAGGACCTGCTGGCACGCTTGCCCCACGAGATCGCGCCGCTCGGGATCGCGCGAACGTTCCAGAACCTCGGGCTCGCGCCCTCGCTGACCGTGCGCGAGAACGTGATGCTCGGCGCGCACCACACCTGCCGCGGCTCGTTCGTCGCGGCGGGCCTCGGGCTCCCCGGCGCGCGCCGCTCCGAGCGCGAGACGCGCCGGCAGGCCGACGGCGCGCTCGAGCGCCTCGAGCTCGCCGACGTCGCCGACCGGCCCGCCACCAACCTCCCCTACGGCACGCTCAAGCGCGTCGAGCTGGCGCGCGCGCTGTGCACGCGCCCGAAGCTGCTGCTGCTCGACGAGCCCGCCGGCGGCCTCAGCCACGGCGAGGTGGAGGCGCTCGCCGACCTGCTGCTCGCGCTGCGCACCGAATACGACCTGACGATCCTGCTCGTCGAGCACGCGATGGGGATGGTCATGCGGATCTCCGACCACGTCGTGGTGCTCGACTTCGGGCGCGAGATCGCCGACGGCAAGCCGGCCGAGGTCCAGGAGGACCCGAAGGTGATCGAGGCCTACCTCGGAGCTTCGCCATGAGCCTGCTCGAAGTCGAGGGCCTCGAGGCGGGCTACGGGCCCGTCACCGTCGTCCGCGACCTCTCCTTCAGCGTCGACGAGGGCAAGGTCGTCACGATCCTCGGCGCCAACGGCGCCGGCAAGACGACGACGCTGCGCGCGCTGTCGGGCGTCGCGCGCGCACGCGGACGGATCTCCTTCGACGGCGCCGAGCTGATCGGCCGCTCCCCCGAGTGGATCGTGCGGCGCGGGATCGCCCACGTCCCCGAGGGGCGCGGGAACTTCGCGACGCTGACGGTGGAGGAGAACCTGCGCCTCGGCGCCTACGTGCGCAAGGACGCCAAGGTGCGCGACGACATCGAGCGCTGCTTCGGGTACTTCCCGCGCCTGGAGGAGCGCCGTACCCAGGCCGCGGGCTCGCTCAGCGGCGGCGAGCAGCAGATGCTCGCGATCGCCCGCGGGCTGATGCTGGCGCCGCGGCTGATGCTGCTCGACGAGCCCTCGCACGGGCTGAGCCCGCTGATCACCCGCGAGGTCTTCAAGATCCTGCGCGAGATCGTCGACGAGGGCACGACGCTGCTGATCGTCGAGCAGAACGCCAACCTCGTGCTCGAGTTCGCCGACCACGCATACGTGCTCGAGACGGGGCAGCTCGTGCTCGACGGCTCGGCCGACGAGATCGGCGCCGACGAGGGCGTCCGGCGCTCCTACCTCGGGATGGTGTGATGGAGCGCTTCATCCAGCTCGTGATCGACGGGATCGCCATCGGGTCGATCTACGGCGCGCTCGCACTCGCGCTCGTCCTGATCTTCCGCTCGACCGGGATCGTCAACTTCGCCCAGGGCGAGATGGCGATGTTCTCGACCTTCGTCGCGTGGGCGCTCGTCCAGGCCGGGCTGCCACTCGGGCTCGCGCTGCTCGCGGCGCTGGCCGCCTCGTTCGCCGGCGGCATGGTGATCGAGCGCGTGATCATCCGGCCCGTCGAGGGCGAGGACCCGCTGACGATCCTGATCGTCACGCTCGGCCTCTTCATCCTCGTCAACTCCGCTGCGGGCTGGATCTGGGGCTTCAACAACCGCGGCTTCCCGCGCGCGCTGCCCGGCGGCAGCACGAAGGTCGCGGGCGTCCAGCTGTCCTACGAGTCGCTCGGGATCGTCGCGGTGCTGCTGGCGGTCACGGGCCTGCTGTGGCTGCTCTTCGAGAAGACGAAGCTCGGGCTCGCGATGCGCGCGGCCGCCGCCAACCCCGCGTCGAGCCGGCTCGTGGGCATCAACGTCGGGCGCACGCTGATGATCGGCTGGGGCCTCGCGGCGCTGCTCGGCGCGCTGGCCGGCGTGCTGGTCGCGCCGCAGCTGTTCCTCGACGTCAACTTCATGGGCGGCGTGCTCGTGTACTCGTTCGCGGCGGCGACCCTCGGCGGCTTCGACTCCCCCAAGGGCGCCGTGATCGGTGGCTGGATCATCGGCGTGGCCGAGACGCTGGCGGGCGACTACATCGGCTTCATCGGCTCCGACCTCACGATCCTGGTGCCGCTCGCGATCATCTTCGGGGTCCTGCTCGTGCGCCCGAACGGGCTGTTCGGCTCGCCGGAGGTCGTGCGCGCGTGAGCCTCATGTCCGTGGAGCGCGACTCGGCGCGGCACAAGCAACTGAAGCTCGCGGGCCTCGCGGCGCTCGCCGTCGTCGCGGTGGCGATCCCGTTCTTCTTCGGGCCCTACCGCGTGTCGCAGTTCACGCTCGTGCTGATCTACGCCGTCGCCGTGCTCGGCCTCAACCTGCTCGTGGGCTACTCGGGCCAGATCTCGCTCGGGCACGGGGCGTTCTTCTGCCTCGGCGCGTACACGGGGGCGATCCTGCTCCACAGGACCTCGATCCCGCACCTGCTGACCGTGCCCGCCGCCGCGCTCGTCTGCTTCGTCGCCGGACTCGCGCTCGGGCTGCCGGCGCTGCGGCTGCGCGGCCTCTACCTCGCGAGCGTGACGCCGGTGCTGATCAAGCGCTTCGACGGTCTCACCGGCGGCAGCCAGGGGATCAGCATCGCCCAGCCCAAGTCGCCGTCCTCGCTTGGGCTCGCGGACGACCAGTTCCTCTATTTCCTCGCGCTCGCGGTCGCCGTGCCGCTGTTCTGGCTCGCGTCCGGGATCGTGCGCCGCAACATCGGCCGCGCGCTGATCGCGATGCGCGACGACGAGACGGCGGCGCGCACGATGGGGGTCAACCTCGCGACGTTCAAGACGCGGGCGTTCGGGCTGAGCGCCGCCTACGCGGGCGTCGCGGGCTCGCTGTTCACGTTCGCCAACGGCTTCGTCGCGCCCGAGTCGTTCACGCTCACGGTGTCGTTCGCGTTCCTCGCGGCGATCGTGGTCGGCGGGCTGGCGACCGTGGCGGGTGCGCTCTTCGGGGCGCTGTTCATCGTCTTCGTACCCGTCTGGTCGGCCGACGTCGACGAGGCGCTGTCGGGCGTGATCTACGGCGCGACGCTGATCGCGTGCATGTACGTGTTCCGGGGCGGCATCATGGGCCTGCTCCGCGCCGCCTGGGCACGAGTCGTCGAAGTGCAAGGGTCAACCAAGGGGAGGAGCGAGGATGAGGTGGCAGAAGTGGCTGTGGGTGGCGCTGATCGCCGTACTGGCGCTGGTGCCGGCGGCATGCGGTCGTGACAGCTCGAGTGGGGGAGGCGGCGGCGGCAGCAGCAGCGCCAGTGCCGATCCCGGCATAACCAAGACGTCGATCAAGCTCGGCGGCTCGTATCCGTTCAGCGGTCCCGCGTCGGCGTACGGGACGATCGGCGAGGGCGCCAAGGCCTACTTCAAGTACCTCAACGCCAAGGGCGGCGTGAACGGGCGCAAGATCGACTTCATGGCGCTCGACGACGGCTACGAGCCGCCGAAGGCGCTCCAGAACGCGCGCCGGCTCGTCCAGCAGGAGAAGGTGTTCGCGATGTTCAACACGCTCGGGACGCCGAACAACCTGGCGATCTGGGACTTCCTCAACCAGCAGAAGGTCCCGCAGCTCTATGTCGCCACCGGCTCGTCGCAATGGGGCAAGGACATCAAGGCCCACCCGTACACGATCGGCTGGCAGCCGAACTACGTGACCGAGGCGAAGGTCTACGCGGACTACCTCAAGAAGGCCAAGCCAAAGGCCAAGGTCGCCGTGCTCTACCAGAACGACGGCTTCGGCAAGGACCTGCTCGGCGGCTTCGAGCAGGGCATCGCCGGCTCGGGCATCAAGATCGTCAAGAAGGAGACCTACAACGTCACCGACCCGACGGTCGCCGCGCAGGTGGGCAGGCTGGCGCGCTCGGGGGCGGACACGTTCCTGAACATCACGACGCCGAAGTTCTCCGCCCAGGCGATCGCCGCAGTCGCCAAGTCCGGCTGGAAGCCCCTGCACATCCTCAACAACGTGGGCGCGGACAAGAACCTCGTGCTCAAGCCGGTCGGGCTCCAGAACGCCAAGGGCATCGTCTCGACGGCGTACTTCAAGGACCCGCAGGACCCGCAGTGGAAGGACGACGCCGCGGTCAAGGAGTACCGCGACGCCCTCAAGCAGTACTCGCCGAAGTCGGATCCCGAGGACGGGTTCAACATGTACGGCTGGACGGTGGCCTCGACGATGGCGAAGGCGCTCGAGCAGATGAAGAAGCCGACGCGAGCCGCGCTGATGGACGCGGTGCGCAACATGAGCCTCGACCAGGGCACGCTGCTGCCCGGCAACAAGGTCGAAACGTCGCCGGATGACGGCTATCCGCTCGAGGCGATGCAGATCATCAAGTTCGACGGCCAGAACTGGAAGCTCCAGGGCAACCTGATCCAGGCCAAGGCGAAGTAAGGGGACACGGATGCTCGAAGGGCTGATGCAGCACGACCACCCGCTGACGCTTCAGCTGGTGCTCGAGCGGATGCGCGGCATGAACGGCGACGCCGAGGTGGTCACCTTCACCGGTGACGGCGCGACGCGCGCGAGCTATGCCGATGTCGGCGATCGCGTCGACCGCCTGTGCCGCGGGCTGCAGGAGCTCGGGGTCGGGGCCGGCGACCGGGTGGCGACGTTCGCCTGGAACGGCCAGCATCACCTCGAGGCCTACCTCGCGGCGCCCTGCATGGGGGCCGTGCTGCACACCCTGAACATCCGCCTGTTCCCCGAGCAGCTCGTCTACGTGGTCAACCACGCGCAGGACAAGGTGATCCTCGTGGACGGCTCGCTGGTGGACGCGCTGGCGCAGCACGTCGAGCAGTTCGAGACGGTCGAGCACTACGTCGTGATGGGCGAGCGAAGCGGTGACGAGCGCTCTGCGCGAGGCAGTGGCGACCTCTCGAAGCTGCCCGGCGCGATCGCCTACGAGGAGCTGCTGGAGCGCCAGGAGCCCGGCTTCGACTATCCGGCGATCGACGACGGGGCGGCGGCCGGGCTCTGCTACACGAGCGGGACGACGGGCAACCCGAAGGGCGTCCTCTACTCGCACCGCTCGAACATCCTGCACACGATGGGCCAGTGCATGGCCGACGGGATGGGGATCTGCCGCTCCGACCGCATTCTGCCGGTCGTGCCGATGTTCCACGCCAACGCGTGGGGGCTGCCCTACGCGGCGTGCCTGGCGGGAGCGAGCCTGATCATGCCCAACCGCTTCCTGCAGGCCGAGCCGCTCGCGCGGCTGATCGAGCGGGAGAAGGTCACGGTGGCGGGCGCGGTGCCGACGATCTGGCTCGACGTGCTGCGCTGGTCGGACGAGCACAAGCCCGACCTCTCGAGCATCCGGATCGTGGCGTGCGGCGGCGCGGCCGTCCCGCGCGCGCTCATGAAGGCGTTCGAGGAGCGCCACGGCATGCGGATCATCCAGGCCTGGGGCATGACGGAGACGAGCCCGCTCGCGTCCGTCGCGCACCCACCGGCGGCCGCCGAGGGCGAGGAGCACTGGGACTACCGGTCGACGGCGGGGCGACTGATGCCGCTCGTGCAGGCGCGGCTGATGTCCGACGACGGCACGGAGGTCGCGTGGGACGGCGAGACGACGGGCGAGCTGCAGGTGCGCGGGCCGTGGATCGCCCGCACCTACTACGAGGACCCGGAGGCGGCCGAGAAGTTCGACGACGGCTGGCTGCGGACGGGCGACGTCGCCTCGATCGACCAGCGCGGCTTCATCCGCATCTCCGACCGCTCCAAGGACGTCATCAAGTCCGGCGGCGAGTGGATCTCCTCCGTCGACCTCGAGAACGAGCTGATGGGGCACGACGCCGTCGCCGAGGCAGCCGTGATCGCCAAGCCCGACGAGCGCTGGTCCGAGCGCCCGCTCGCCTGCGTGGTGTTCGAGGAAGGCCAGGAGGCCTCGGTCGAGGAGCTCCAAGCGCACCTCTCCTCGCGCGTGGTCAAGTGGTGGATACCCGAGGACTTCGCCTTCATCGACGAGGTGCCGAAGACGAGCGTCGGCAAGTTCGACAAGAAGGTCCTGCGCAAGCGCCTCGAAGAGGGCGAGCTCGAGACGATCAGCGGATCCGCCGGGCGCTCGACCCCGGCGTAGAATCACGCCATGGGCCTTGAGGAGAACTCCCTCGAGTCGGTCTCCGAGCGCTGCGAGGAGTGCGGCGCCAAGCTCACCGGCCGCGAGATCGAGCTCGCGCTCGAGGCGGGCGGGCCGAACCTCTGCGCGGTCCACCGCGCCGAGGCGGTCGAGCTCGACGAAGAGCCTGACGCCTAGGGCGTCAGGACGATCTTGCCGAGCTTGCCGCCGGCCTGGAAGCGCTCGTAGGCCTCTGCGACCGCGTCGAGCGGATAGGTCGCGCAGACGGGGACGCTGAGGTCGCCGGAGGCGAAGCCGGGGAGCACGGAGCGCTCGACGAGGCGCGCGGTGGCGGCCTTGTCCTCGAGCGGGCGGGCGCGCAGCATCGAGCCGTGGATGGTGGCGCGCTTGCCCATCAGCAGCCCGAGGTTGAGCTCGGTCTTCGCCCCGGCGCCGATGCCGATGACCGCGATCCGGCCGCAGGTCGCGAGCGCGGCCAGGTTGCCCGGCATGTTCGGGCCGCCCACGAGCTCGAGCACGACGTCGAACGGGCCGTGCTCCTCGAATCCCTCGGGGTCGATCGCGTGGACGTCGAGCGCGTCGATGCGCTTGCGCAGCTCAGGGTTGCGCACGGTCGCGGTCACGCGCGCGCCGGCCATCTGCCCGAGCTGGACGGCGGCCATGCCGACGCCGCCCGCGCCGCCGTGGACGAGCAGGCGCTCGCCGGGCAGCAGCCCGGCCTGGGTGAAGAGTGCGTCGTGGGCGGTGGTGAAGACCTCGGGGACGGCGCCGGCGGCCTCCCAGTCGAGCTCCTCGGGCACGGGCATCGCGGTGCGCTCGTGGACCACCGCGAGCTCCGCCTGGCCGCCGCCGGCGACGATCGACATCACGCGGTCGCCGGGCACGAACCGCTGCACGCCGGGCCCGCACTCGACGACCTCGCCCGCGAGCTCGAGGCCGGGGATGTCCTGCGGCGCGCCGGGCGGCGCCGGGTAGCGGCCCTTGAGCTGGTGCATGTCGGCGCCGTTGAGCCCGGCGCCGCGGACGCGGACGAGCAGGTCGGAGTCGCCGGGGACCGGGTCGGGGTGCTCCTCGACGGCGATCGCGCCGTCGCGGATGGTGGCCGCGCGCATCGGCGCGATGCTACCGGGACTGGCCGTTCGTCCGGTCTTCGCGCCAGGCCGATGTATTCCGGGTGGGGTGAACGTACTCTTCTGGGAAGAAGGACCGGGTCAAAATGTCTCTTATCCCCGCTCTCCCGCGGATTCCGCCGATGTGGCGGGAGTCGCGCATCGGCCTCGAGGCCGCCGCGCTGCGTCGCAGCCCGGTCTTCCGCGGCCTCGGCCTGCCGCCGGGGGAGCGCCGCCCGGTCCTGCTGATCCCGGGGTTCATGGCGGGCGACGCCTCGCTCGGGACGATGGCGCAGTGGCTGCGCCGCGCCGGCTACTGCACGCACCGCACCGGCATCCGAGCCAACCTCGACTGCTCCGAGGACGCCTGCCGCCGCCTCGAGGCGCGGCTCGAGCACATGGCCGAGCGCCACGGCGAGCGCGTCGTCGTCATCGGGCAGAGCCGCGGCGGGGTCTTCGCCCGCGCGCTGGCGACCCGGCGGCCGGAGCTGGTCTCGGGGATCGTGACGCTCGGCTCGCCGACGCGCTCGATGCTCGCCGTGCACCCGCTCGTGCTCGCGCAGGTCGGCCTCGTGAGCGCGCTCGGCACCGCGCACGTGCCGGGGATGTTCCGCCTCAGCTGCCTGCGCGGCAGGTGCTGCTCGGACTTCCGGGCCGCGATCCAGGCCCCGGTCCCGGACGACGTCGGCTACGTCGCGGTGTACTCGCGCAGCGACGGCATCGTGCAGTGGCGCTCGTGCCTGGACCCGGAGGCCGACGAGCTCGTCGAGGTCAGCGCCTCCCACTGCGGCATGGGCGTCAACGCCCAGGCCTTCCTCGCCGTCGCCAACGCGATGGCGAGCTTCCGCCGCGACGACCCGCTCTTCGCGGCGGACGTCGCCGAAGCGGCCTAGAGGGCCGCGCGGCCTTTGCGATCGCGGCGTCCATCGCCGCGGCGGGCGCGTCGACGATCTTGCCGTGACCGGGCGCGAGGCGGGCGGGGTCGAGGGCGCGCAGCGCGCGGGCGGTCTCGAGCGCGGTCGGCTTGTGCCAGGTCGCGATCGCCGGCAGCGGGAAGCGCGGGTTGGCCTTCGCGCTGGTGGCGACGCCGCCCAGCGTGGAGTAGGCGTCGCCGGCGATCAGGGTGCGATCGCGAGTGTCGAGGAACGCGATGTGGCCGGGAGTGTGGCCCGGCGCCGCGACGACCTCGAGCGACCCGACGCGGTCGCCGGCCGAGAGCGTCCGGGTCGGCTGCGTCTTGGCGCCGGGGTAGGAGCCGCGCAGCTTTGCCTCCGGCGGCTCGCCGGGGTCGGTCGACTTGTCCTTCGCGAGCAGGCGAGCGTCGCGCGTGGAGATCGCCACCTCGGCGCCGGGCAGCTCCGCGGCCAGCGCGTCCAGCCCGCCGATGTGGTCGCCGTGGGCATGGGTGAGCGCGATCCGGACGATCGGCCGGCCGATCTCGGCCGCCGCCGCGAGGATGGCCTTGGCCGCGCTGGCGCCGCCCATCGTCGTGTCGACGAGCGTGAGGCCGTCGTCCTCCTCGACGAGGTAGGCGTTGACGACGCCGAAGCGGGTGACGCGCACGAGGCTCATGACTTCTCCAGGAGTGCGACGCATTCGATGTGCGGGGTCTGGGGGAACATGTCGACGGGCAGCACGTGCTTGAGCGCCCAGCCCGCCTCGACGAGCTGCGCGGCGTTCGGCGCGAGCGTCGTCGGGTTGCAGGAGACGTAGACGATCCGCTGCGGCCCTGCCTCGATGATGCGGCGCACGACCTTCTGCGATAGGCCGGCACGCGGCGGGTCGATCACGGCGACGTCGGGCTTGCCGGCGCGCTCGACGAGGTCGCGCATCGCCAGCCGGATGTCGCCGGCGTAGAAGGAGGCGTTGGTGATCTCGTTGAGGCGGGCGTTCTCGATCGCGTCGGACACCGCCGGCTCGACGATCTCGACCCCGACGACCTCGCGCGCACGTGCGGCGAGCGACAGGCCGATCGTGCCGATCCCGCAGTAGAGGTCGAACACGCGCTCGCGGCCGTGCAGGTCGGCAGCTTCGGCGGCGTGGCCGTAGAGCACCTCGGCCATCTCCGTGTTGGTCTGGAAGAACGCCTCGGGGGAGATCAGGAAGCGCAGGTCGCCGAGCTGCTCGTGGAGCTGCGGTGAGCCGGACAGCAGCGCCGTCTCGCCGCCCTGGGTGCTCTCGCCCAGCCCCGCGGTCTGCGTCCACAGCAGGCCCTCGGAGTCGACCGCCTCGATCAGCGCGTCGGCGTCGAGCTTGCCGGGCGACGTGACCAGGCGAACCTGCAGCTGTCCGGTGCGCCGGCCCTCGCGGACGACGAGGTTGCGCAGGAAGCCCTGCTGCGTGCGGCGGTCCCAGGCGCCCAGGCCCTGCTCGCGGCAGAACGCGAGCACCTGCTCGCGCGCGGCGTTGGAGCGCTCGGAGGCGAGCTTGCAGTCCGCGAGCGGGAGAATCCGGTCGAAGCGGCCGGGGGCATGGAAGCCGCACACCAGCTCGCCGTCGGGTCCCTCGCCGAAGGAGTACTCGAGCTTGTTGCGGTAGCGCCACTGCTCGAGCGCCGCGACGATCGGGGCGAGCTCGTAGCCCTCGAGGCGGCCGATGCGCCTCAGCGCGTCGTCGACCTGCTCCTGCTTGACCGCGAGCTGGCGCTCGTAGGGCAGCACCTGCCAGGGCGCGCCGGGGTGATCGGCGACGGGCTCGATGCGGTCGGGCGAGGGCTCGAGCACCTCGACGGCGCGGGCCTCGGCGTAGGCGCGCTTGGCCTTGCCGACGACGGCGCGAACGCGGTCGCCGGGGACCGCGCCGGCGACGAACACGACGTAGCCGTCCTCGCGGCGGGCGACGCCGTTGCCGCCGTAGGCGAGGCGGTCGACGGTCAGCTCGAGCTCGGAGCCGCGCGTGGGGCGGTTCGCGCGGGTAGGGGCGGGGGCGGGATTGGACACCCGCCCCAGGATGGCAGGCTGCTAGTCGAGCTTGCGCTCGATGTTCTCGAGCACTGACTTGCGGTTCGCGTTGCGCCGCTCGTAGTCGCGGACCTTGCGCAGCTCCGGTGGCGAGAGGTCGTTGAGGCGCTCCCCGACCTGCGCGGCGGTCAGGTCGTCGTAGCCCGAGACGGGGAAGTTCGAGCCGATGCCCGCGACGCGGCGAGCGCGATCGACCTCGCGCACGATCCGCGTCGGCGTGCCGGTCACGAGGTCCTCGATCTGTGCGATCAGGTCGTCGGTCTGCGCACGGCCGCGCTCGAACAGCGACGTGACGAGGGCGGTGGCGTCGTGGCGCGTCATGCGCCCGCGCTCGACGGCGTCGTCGACGGCCTCCTGCATACGCTCGCGCGTGAGCACGACGACCTCGCGCGGGTCGAGGAAGCGCGCGAGCTGCTCGCGCACGCCGGCGTTGTCCTTGGTGGCGCTCCTGCTCGCGGAGGCGCTGCGCGAGCGCGCCCCCGAGGTGGACTTCTTGCGGCTCGACTGACGTGGCGACGGCATGGTCGGCGCGGACCCTACTCCATTGCTCAACGGGTCGAAACGAGGAGTTCCAGCAGCGCCTTCTGGGCGTGTCGCCGGTTCTCGGCCTGGTCCCAGATGCGCTGGCGCTCGCCGTAGAGCACGGCCTCGCTGATCTCCTCGCCCGGGTGCGCGGGCAGGCAGTGGAGCGCGATCGCCCATGGTGTGCCGCGATCGAGCAGGGCGTCGTCGAGCCGGAACGGCGCCAGCGCCTGGCGGCGCTCGGCAGCCGTCGCCTCGTCGTCGCCCATCGAGACCCAGACGTCGGTGTAGAGCGCGTCGGCGCCGTTGGCCGCCACCGCCGGGTCGTCGGTGAGCTGCGCGCCGTGGGCCTCGGGGAGCTGGTATGCGGCGGGCGCGGCGATCCGCACCTCGAGCCCCGCGAGCGTGCCCAGGATCGCGAGCGAGCGCGCGACGTTGTTGCCGTCGCCGACGTAGGCGAGGACCCGGCCCTCCAGGTCGCCGAACGCCTCGCGCAGCGTCATCAGGTCGGCGAGCGCCTGGCAGGGGTGATGCAGCGGCGAGAGCAGGTTGATGACGGGCACGGTCGCGTAGGTCGCGAGCTCTTCCAAGCGCTCCTCGCTGCCGGTGCGCAGGCCGATCGCCGCCGCGTGGCGCGAGAACACCAGCGCGGTGTCGCGCACGGACTCGCCGCGCGTGAGCTGCAGCTCGTTCGCACGGAGCACCATCGGATGGCCGCCCATCTCCGCGACGCCGGCCTCCAGAGACGTCCGCGTGCGCGTCGAGGGGTGCTCGAACAGCAGGGCGACCGTGCGGTCCTCGAGCACGCGCGAGGCGGTCGGATCGGCCTTGAGCTCGAGCGCGCGGTCGAGCAGGCGGGCGAGCTCATCGGCGGAGAGCTCCTCGCCCGTGAGGAGGTGGCGTGGCAAGTCCGCACCGTACCCTCCTGCGATGCCGTCCCGCTCCCTGCTCGCCCTGCTGCTCGTGCTCGCCGCCGGCTGCGGCACGGAGAAGAGCGCGGGCCCCAAGGACGCGGGCGGCAGCGCCACCGGGCCCGCCACCGCGTCCGGCGGCAAGTTCGTCCGGGTCGAGATGAAGGACATCCTCTTCGTCCCCGCCAAGGTCACCGCGCGCGTCGGGCAGTCGGTGCGCTGGACGAACAAGGACGACGTGCAGCACACGGTCAAGGCCGAGAAGGGCGCGAGCTTCGGGTCCAAGACGCTGTCGAAGGGCGACACCTACGAGGCGAAGCTGACCAAGACCGGCACGATCGACTACGTCTGCACGATCCATCCGAGCCAGCGCGGCACGATCACCGTCGTGGCCCGGTAGCGGCCCACGCCACGGCGCGCGCTTCCAGACCGGCGACGTAGGAGTCCTTGCCCTCGATGTAGGCGAGTCGGTCGCGAGGGTGCCGTGCCGCGACCTGCCGCTTGAGGGCGGCGTAGCGGGCTGCCTCGTGGTCGCGGGCGCGGAGGAAGTCGCGCACCGCGAGATGGCGGAACTCGTGGTCGCTGCCGGCCTCGGCGACGTGCAGGTGGTACGTGCGCGGCCGCTCCGGCGGCTTGGCGAAGAGGTGGTAGTCCGGCGACTCGGGCGCCGGGACGAACAGGTAGCCCAGCCGCTCCAGCGGCGCGGCGTACCGCGCATGCGGCTCGATCGCGGCGACCGAGAGCTGGAGGTCGAGGATGGGCTTGGCGGCCAGACCGGGCACCGCGGTCGACCCGACGTGCTCCAGGCGCACCGCGACCGGGCCGAGCGCCTCTGCGAGACGGCGCAGCTCCGCGGCAGCCCGTGCCGGCCACGCAGCGTCGTACTCGACGATGCGAACGGCCGGGTCGAACCGGTCGTCCAGCGACGGATGCCGCTCCACGGCTCTCCTAGGCGCGCAGCCCGAAGCCGCGCAGCATCAGCAGCGCCTTCTCCCCGAGGGTGCCGGCCTTCGGCAGCACGCCGAGCTGGACCGCCGCGCCGTAGAGGTCGTAGAACCCGCGGATGCGCAGCAGCCGCTCGCCGCGCAGCTCGCAGTAGAGGACGGCGTGGACGATCAGGAAGCGGTTCGTGGCCGCGAGGCCGGCGACCTCGCGGCGGTGGGTAGCCAGCAGCTTGCACGGGGCGGCGACGTACGGGCCGGTGACGAGGCGGTCGCCGGTCTTCTGCAGCCGCGCGTCCGGGAACGCGTTCCACAGGCGCTCGGCGTGGCCCGCGATCGCGGCGGCGCCCTCGAGCGGCTCCGGGGTCAGCGGGTCCTCGTAGTGGACATCGTCGTCGCACAGCGGGTCGAAGGCCGCCGTGTCGCGGCCGGACCACGCGCGCTCCCATTCGTCGAACAGCTCGTCCGGGGTCACAGGCCGACATCATGGACGCGGTGAGGGCGGTTCTGCGTCATCGTGAGTTCCGGCTGCTGTGGGCGGCCTCCAGCGCGAGCACGTTCGGCGACCGGATCGTGTTCGTCGCGCTCGCCCTCTACGTGACCGACATCGGCTCCCCGAGCGACGTCGGGATCGTGCTCGCCGCCAACGCGATCCCGCTCGTGCTGTTCGTGCTGATCGGCGGGGTGTGGGCCGACCGGCTCGAGCGCCACCGCGTCATGGTCGCGACCGACGTCGTGCGCGCGGTCCTGCACGGGACGCTGGCGGTGCTGATCTTCCTCGGCCCGGTGCCGATCTGGGCGATCGTCGTGATCGAGGCCGGATTCGGCACGGCTGAGGCGTTCTTCAACCCGGCCGTCACCGGCCTCGTCCCGCAGACCGTCCCGGATGGCGAGGTGCAGCAGGCCAACGCGGCCAACAGCATCGTCTCCAACGCCGCCGAGCTCGTCGGCCCGGCGATCGCGACCGCGCTCGTGCTCGGCCTCGGCGCGAGCTGGGCGTTCGCGGTCGACGCGGCGACGTTCGTGTTCTCGGCGCTCCTGCTCTCGCGCCTGCGCCCCCGCTCGCGCGGCGAGCGCGCGCCGCGACAGGCGATGACGGCGGAGCTGCGCGCGGGCTGGCAGGAGCTGCGCTCGCGCCAGTGGGCGTGGGTCGTGATCGGGGCGACCTCGGTCGCGCTGCTCGTCTCGCTCGGGCCGTACTTCACGCTCGGCCCGACCGTCGCGGAGGAGAACTACGGGAGCACGGGCGTCTACGGCGCGCTGGCGGTCGCGCTGGGAGCGGGGACGCTGATCGGCTCGGTCGCGGGACTGCGCCTGCGCCCGCGCCACCCGATCCGCTTCGCGATGAGCTGGGCCGCGCTGTGGCCGCCCTCGTTCGCGCTGTTCGCGCTCGGCCCGCCGCTGTGGGCGCTCGTGCCGCTGTTCGTGCTGGTCGGCTTCGGCTTCTCGATGTTCGACGTGGCCTGGGACACGGCGATCGCCGAGCGCATCCCGCCGCACGCGATCTCGCGTGTCAGCGCGTTCGACTGGATGGGGTCGCTGGCGCTGCTGCCGCTCGGCTTCCTGCTCGCGGGCCCGCTGGCGGCGGCGTTCGGCTCCGCCGAGGTGCTGGTGGTCGGTGGCCTGCTCGGGTTCGCGGTCGCGGTGGCGGCCCTGGCGATGCCGGGGGTGTGGCGGCTGCGGCGGATCGAGGCGCCGGTCGCGTGAACGGCAGCATTGAGGGGTGAGCGCGAGTTGACGTTCAGAACTCCCCGCGCCCCTCCTCAGGCGTCGACGCCCGCGCATAGAGCCGCCGTGGGATGCGCCCGGCGCGGAAGGCGAGGCGCCCGCCCTCGACCCCGAGCCGGATCGCGCGCGCCATCGTGGCCGGGTCCTCGGCGCGCGAGATCGCGCTCGCGCACAGGACGGCGTCGCAGCCGAGCTCCATCGCGAGCGCGGCGTCCGACGCCGTGCCGACGCCGGCGTCGAGGATCACCGGCACGCCCGCGTGCTCGCGGATGAGGCGGAGGTTGTAGGGGTTCAGCAGCCCCTGGCCCGAGCCGATCGGGGAGCCGAGCGGCATCACCGCGGCGCAGCCGACGTCCTCGAGCCGGCGTGCCAGCACCGGGTCGTCGTTCGTGTAGGGCAGCACGGTGAAGCCGTCGTCGACGAGCTCCTCCGCGGCCTCGAGCAGCGCCGGCGCGTCGGGCAGCAGCGTGTGCTCGTCGCCGATCACCTCGAGCTTGACCCAGTCGGTCTCGAACGCCTCGCGGGCGAGGCGCGCGGTCAGGACCGCGTCGCGGGCGGTGAAGCAGCCGGCGGTGTTCGGGAGCAGCTGGACGCCGGCCGTCTCGAGCACGTCGACGAGCGAGCCGCGCGCGCCCGGGTCGATGCGCCGCAGCGCGACGGTGACCAGCTCGGCGCCGCTCGCCTCGATCCCGGCCGCCATCGCCTCGAGCGAGCGGAAGCCGCCCGTGCCGAGCAGCAGCCGCGAGGTCAGCTCGCGGTCGCCGATCGTGAAGGTGTCCCGTGTCTCGGTGACCGCCAACTTCATCCCCCCTGGATCGCGCGCAGGATCTCGACCCGCGCGCCCTCGCTCAGCTCGCGCGCGCGCCACTCGCCGCGCGGCACGACCTCGGCGTCGACCGCCACCGCGACACCGCGCTCGCCGCCGGGCAGCTCCAGCGCGGCGACTGCGGCCTGCACCGTCGCGCCCGCCTCGAGCTCCCGCGGCTCGCCGTTGATCAGCACGTTCATGCATGCACCTCGGCAAAGCGCCCGGGGTCGCATGACGCGGCCCACTCGGGCAGGCCGTCGCCGGCGAGTACGGACCCGACCGCTTCGGCGGTGGCGTCCGCCAGCAGGATCCCGTTGCGGTAGTGGCCGCTGGCCCACACCAAGCCTCCCGCCCGCCCGATGACCGGCAGGTTGTCCGGCGTCCCGGGACGCAGGCCCGCGCCGAGCTCCTCGATCTCGAGCTCGAGCACGCCCGGCACCACCTCGGCGAGGTCGCGGATCAGCTCGAGCGTGGCGCCGCTGGTCGGTGCGGTGTCCCACCCGCGCTCCTCGACGGTCGCGCCGAGCACGTAGTGGCCCTCCCCGCGCGGGACGAGGTAGCCCTCGCGCGTGCGGATCGTGCGGGTCACGAGATCCTGGCCTGCGGGATCGCGCAGGCGCATGATCTGGCCCTTGACCGGGCGGATCGGCAGCGGGCCGAGGTTGCCGCTCCAAGCGCCGGCGGCGATGACGACCTGCCGCGCGCGAAGGGTCGCGGGGTCGGTCACGCGCTCGCGGCGGACCTCCCCACCCGCGCGCTCGAACGCCTCGGCCAGCGCGGCGACGAGGCGGCGCGGGTCGACGGCGGCGTCGCCCGGCACGTCGAGCGCGAGCCGGACGGTCGGGGCGAGCGCGGGCTCCGCTCGCCGTGCCTGGCTCGGGCGCAGGCGCTCGACCTCGAGGCCGAGCGCGCGGCGGTGCTCGAGCAGCCGCTCGAGCTCGTCGGCCTCGTCGCGGTCGCGCGCGACGACGAGCGTGCCCGTGCGGCGCAGGCCGGTGTCGCGACCGGAGGCCGCCTCGAGCTCGGCGCAGAAGGCCGGGAAGCCGGCCGCGGCGCGCAGGCCGAGCGCGAGCAGCGCGTCCTCGCCGAACTCCGCCTCGGTGACCGGCGCGAGCATGCCGGCCGCGTAGCGCCACGCGCCGTCCTCGCCCGCGTCGAGCACGAGCGTCCGCAGGCCGCACTGCGCGGCGCGCCAGGCCACGGCCAGGCCGATGACGCCGCCGCCGACGACCGCGACGTCGTGGTGCTCGGACTGCGAAGGCGCTGCCACGTCCCTCCCTACGCCGGTACTAGCCGGATCAGGTTCACCGGTCGGCGGCCCCGTGCCGCCCTCTCAGCCCGATGGCGGGCTCCCGTAAGGACCTTCATCGTAGCGATGCCACACTGACCGCATGACCGCGCGCGAACGCGTGGCGGACGCCCGCCTCTACCTCGTCTGCGACGCCCGCCCGCGGGCGTTCCTCGACGCCGCGCTGCGCGGCGGCGCCGACATCGTGCAGCTGCGCGACAAGACGCTCGACGACGACGGCCTGATCGCCGCGGCGCGCACGTTCCGCGCCGCCGCCGACGCCCACGGCGCGCTGTTCATCCTCAACGACCGCCCCGACCTGGTGGAGGCCTGCGCCGCCGACGGCGTCCACGTCGGCCAGGACGACGAGACGCCCGCCGCCGCGCGCGCGCTCGTCGGCCCCGACCGGATCGTCGGGCGCTCGACGCACGCGCCGGCGCAGGCCGATGCCGCGGAGGCCGACCCCGACGTCGACTACCTCGCCGTCGGGCCCGTGCACGCCACCCCGACGAAGCCCGGGCGCCCCGCCGTCGGCCTCGACTATGTCGCGTACGCGGCGCGCAGCGTCCGCACGCCGTGGTTCGCGATCGGCGGGCTCGACGCGCACACGCTGCCGGCCGTCGTCGAGCGCGGCGCCCGCCGCGCCGTCGTGGTGCGGGCGATCACCGAGGCCTCCGACCCTGAGCGCGCGGCCGCCACGCTGCGCGGCGCCCTGGAGGCCCCCGTTGGGGCAGCGCAGCCGTAAGCGCCGCGCGAACGCGGCGACCCGCGCCGCGCGCACCAACGGCGCCCCCGACTCGATGTCGCGCGGCTATGCCCGCTCGCGCGCACGCGCCGACGACGTCCGCGGCGGCCTCGAGCCGCTGGCTCCCGGCGAGCGCCCGCGTGCCGTGACGATCGCCGCGATCTTCGCGGCGCTGCTCGCGGTCGCGAACGTGCTCGTGTACGTCGTCGGATGGGACGTCGGGGGCTCCGAGCCCTCGCTGCGCGGCCTGCTCATCTACTGCGTCGTGCTCGGCACCGCGGCGGTCGGGATGTGGTTCGGCCGCTACTGGGCGGTGCTCGGCTTCCAGATGCTGCTCGCCGGCTCGATCCTCATCTCGGCGCTGTTCCTGCTACGCGCGTCGAACTGGCAGGCGGTGGTGTTCTCGCTCGGCGTGATCGGCGTCTGCACACCGCTGTTCTGGTTCCTGATCCGCGCCATGGCGCGGCTGCAGATGCCAACCCGCACGCGCTAGGTTCTTCGGCCATGCCTGACTCCTCCTACGACTGCATCGTCATCGGTTCGGGGCCCGGTGGCTACGTCGCCGCCATCCGCGCTGCCCAGCTCGGGATGAAGACGGCCGTGATCGAGCGCGACGTCGTCGGAGGCCGCTGCCTCAACTACGCGTGCATCCCCGCCAAGGCCGTGCTCCGCGTCGCCGACGTGCTCGCCGAGATCGACGAGGCCGACGACTTCGGCATCTCCGTCCCCGAGCGCAGCGTCGACTTCGCGAAGGTCATGGAGCGCCGGGCGAAGGTGATCAAGACCCTCACGAGCGGCGTCGCCGGGCTGTTCAAGAAGAACAAGATCGAGTACATCGAGGGCCAGGGCTCCGTCACCGACGACGGCAACGTCAACGTCGGCGGCAACTTCGACGGCACCGAGATCGAGGCCAAGACGGTGATCCTCGCCACGGGCTCGATCCCCAAGCCGCTGCCGGGCACGGAGTTCGGCGGGCGCGTGATCGGGACCGAGGAGGCATGGGGGCTCGAGGCGCTGCCCGAGACGATGGCGGTCGCCGGCGCCGGCGCGTCGGGGGTCGAGATCGCCTCCGCCTACGGGCGCCTCGGCACGAAGGTGATGCTGTTCGAGGCGCTCGACCGCGTCGTGCCCGCCGAGGACCCCGACATCTCGAAGCTCGTCGCGCGCGGGCTCGGCAAGCAGAACATCACGATCCACACCGGCACCAAGGTCGAGAACGTCAAGACCGGCGACGACAAGGTCTCGTTCTCCTACGGCGACGAGTCGGCCGAGGTCGACTGGTTCGTGATCGCCGCCGGCCGCGGGCCCGACATCGAGGGGCTCGGGCTCGAAGAGGCCGGCGTCAAGCTCGACGACCGCGGGATGATCGCGGTCGACGGCGCGCTGCGCACCTCGGTGAAGGGCGTCTACGCGATCGGCGACCTCGTCCCCGGCCCCGCGCTCGCCCACAAGGCCTCCGACGAGGGCATCATCGCCGTCGAGGACGCGGCGGGGATGGAGACGCATCCCATCGAGTACGTCGACATCCCGCGCGCGACGTTCTGCACGCCCAACGTCGGCTCGTTCGGCCTCACGGAGGAGCAGGCCCGCGAGCAGGGCTTCGACGTCACCGTCGGCAAGGTCAACTACGGCGCGGTCGGTGCCGGGACCGTCTATGGCGATCGCGGCGGCATGATCAAGATCATCGGCGAGAAGAAGTACGGCGAGCTGATCGGCGGCCACATCGTCGGCGCCCGCGCGACGGAGCTGATCCAGGAGCTCGTCAATGCCCGCTCGCTCGAGGGCGGATACCACGAGGTCGCACGGATCGTGCACGGCCACCCCACGCTGTCCGAGGCCGTCATGGAGGCCGCGCGCGCGGCCGACGGCTGGCTGATCCACGGCTGATCCGGTGGCCGGGGCGCACCCCGAGCAGCCGATCTTCTACTACGACCTGTCCTCACCCGAGGCCTACGTCGTGGCGGAGCGCTCGGCGGCCGTGCTCGGCGAGGTCCCGGAGTGGCAGCCGGTGCGGCTCGCCGGCCTGCACGCGGGCGAGGTCGGCCCGTTCCGCTGCGCGGCCGAGATCGACGCCTACCAGGAGGACATCCGGCGGCGCGCCGAGGCGTACGGCCTGCAGACGCTGCGCTGGCCGGCCGAGTTCCCGTCCGACTCCGAGTGGGCGATGCTCGTCGCCACCTACGCGAAGCAGATCGGCCGTACGGTCGCGTTCTCGCTCGCCGCGTTCCGCCAGGCGTTCGCGGGCGGCCGCGACCTGAGCGACCCCGACACCGTGATGCTCGCGGCCGCCGCGTGCGAGATGCATCCGGTCGCGATCGAGAAGGGCGCGCGCCTGGCCTCGATCGCGCGCCGCCTCGACGACGCGACGGCGGCCGCCGCGGCCGCGGGCGTGCTCGACGTGCCGGCCGTCCGCGTCGGCGAGCGCGTCTTCCACGGCGACCGCGAGCTCGAAGCGGCCGCCGCGATGCTGGCGGCGGCATGAAGGCGAACCGCGAGTACGAGCTGCTCGTACACCGCGGCGGCCGCGGGCCCGCGATGTTCGCCGACCCGAACCGCACCGACCACGTCGAGGTGGTCGAGATCGCGACCGGCGAGGTCGTGCTGTTCTGGGACACGCTCCCCGCCCAGACGCGGCGGCTCGCGCGCGGGCTGCGCGCGGACCTCGCGCAGCTCGAGGCCGACGTCTTCATCGCCAAGTGGCGCCGCTGGCAGGTGGCGTGAGGTGAGCGGGCTGCGGGCGCGCATCGAGGCGGGCGAGCTGCTGCTCGGCACGTTCCTCGACCTCGGCTCGCCGCTGGCGGCCGAGATCGCCGCGGGCGCCGGCTTCGACTGGTTCGTGCTCGACCTCGAGCACGGCGCCGGCGGCCGCGACGCCACGCTCGGCCAGCTGCAGGCGGCGCGCGTGCCGACGCTGGTGCGCGTCCCCTCCGCGACGAGCGAGGAGCTCGGCTGGGTGCTCGACTTCGGGGCCGCGGGCGTGGTGATCCCGCGCGTCGAGGGAGTCGCAGCGGCCGCCGCCGCGGTCGACCGTTCGCGCTACGCCGCGGGTCGCGGGTGCACGGCGGCGTGCGCGCCGCCGGCTTCGGGCGCGACGCCCGCTACCTCGACCGCGCCGACGGCGAGCGCGTCGTGATGGTCCAGATCGAGACGCGCGGCGCGCTCGAGCAGGCCGCCGAGATCGCCGCGCTCCCCGGCGTCGACGTGCTCTTCCTCGGCCCCTACGACCTCGGCCACGCGCTCGGGCTGCCGCCGGGACCGGAGTCGCCCGAGATGCAGGCCACGGCCGAGCGCGTCGCGACCGCCGCGCGCGAGGCCGGCAAGGCGGCCGCCGTGTTCCTCGGCGAACCCGGCCTCGCCGCGCGCTACCGCGAGCTCGGCTTCACGCTGATCGCCTCCGGCTCCGCGGCGGCGCTGCTGGCCGGCACGTACGCCGAGCGGCTCGCGGCGCTACGGGCATGACGCGCGCGGCCCTGCTGTTCGTGCGGATCGGGCTGCCGGCCGCGATCACCGCCGCCGGGGTCGTGCTGATCCTCGAGGGGGCCGGGGAGAACGAGCAGGGCGCAGGCGTCGCGCTGATCGGCTGTGCGGTGATGATCGTGCTCTTCAACCTCTTCCTCCGGCTCGGCTGGCGCGACCAGCGCGACCGCGAGCGCGAGGAGGAGGCGCGCGAGCACTTCGACCGCACCGGTCGCTGGCCGGACGACAGCTGACACGCGCTAACGTCCGAATCCATGGCCGACGCGACACAGGAACAGTCCGGGCAGCGCGAGCTCCCCGACCGCGACGCCGCCCGCGAGTGGCTCGAGTCGATGATGCTCATCCGCCGCTTCGAGGAGCGCGCGGGCGAGATGTACGCGAAAGCCAAGGTCGGCGGCTTCCTGCACCTCGCGATCGGCGAGGAGGCGACGATCGTCGGCGCCGTCCGCGCGCTGCGCGACGACGACTACCTGATCTCCACCTACCGCTCCCACGGGCACGCGCTCTCGCGCGGCGCCGACCCCGACAAGGTGATGGCCGAGCTGTTCGGCCGCCAGGACGGCGTGTCCCACGGCCGCGGCGGCTCGATGCACATGTTCGACGGCGAGCACCGCTTCATGGGCGGCTACGGGATCGTCGGCGGCAACCTCCCGCTCGCGGCCGGCATGGCGCTGTCGAGCGACTACCGCGGCACGGAGGACGTGACGCTGTGCGTCTTCGGCGACGGCGCGTCGAACCAGGGCACGTTCGGCGAGACGCTCAACCTCGCCGCGCTGTGGAGCCTGCCCGTCGTCTTCATGGTCACCAACAACCAGTTCGGCATGGGCACGTCGCTGGAGCGCCATTCCGCCGTCACCGACCTGCACCATCGCGGCGAGGGCTTCGGCGTGCCGGGCCTGCAGTGCGACGGCATGGACGTGCTCGACACCTACGCGGTGATCGGCGAGGCGCTCAAGAAGGCGCGCGACGAGCGCAAGCCCGTGCTCGTCGAGGCGATCACGTACCGCTTCCGCGGCCACTCCATGGCCGACCCGGAGGAGTACCGCACCAAGGAGCAGGTCGCCGAGTGGCGCAAGAAGGACCCGATCCAGGTGTTCGCCAAGCGCCTCGAGGATGAAGGGATGCTCGAGGAGGACGAGGCCGAGAAGCTCGACCAGGAGGTCGTGTCGCGCATCGACGAGGCGGTCGCGTTCGCCGACAAGGCGGGCTTCCCGCCGCCCGAGTCGCTCTACGACGACATCTACGTGCTCGGCGACCAGGTCGGCGGCGGCTGGTACTCGGTCGACGAGCGCTCCGCCGGCGTGCATCGCGGCGAGCACGAGCGCGAGCTCGCCGAGGCCGAGCGCGGTCCCCAGGACGAGTACAAGAAGGCCGTCGACGAGGCCTCGCGCGAGGACGTCGGCGTGAAGAAGCCGACCGACGAGGCGCAGGCCGAGGACGACGACGCCGAGGAAGCCGAGGCGTCAGCCGGTGACGAGGCCTCTGGCCGAGGCAGGAGCGACAAGTAGTGGCCGTCATGCGCTACCGCGAGGCGCTCAACCAGGCGCTGCGCGAGGAGATGCAGCGCGACGAGAACGTGTTCCTCATGGGCGAGGACATCGGGGTCTTCAACGGGGCCTTCAAGGTCACCGCGGGACTGCTCGAGGAGTTCGGGGAGAAGCGCGTGCGCGACACCCCGATCTCGGAGAACACGATCGTCGGCATGGGCGTCGGCGCGGCAATGACGGGGCTGCGGCCGGTCGTCGAGCTGATGACGATCAACTTCTCGCTGCTCGCCCTCGACCAGATCGTCAACCACATGTCGACGATCCACTACATGTTCGGCGGACAGGTCAGGGTCCCGATGGTGGTGCGGATGCCGCAGGGCGCGGGCCACCAGCTCGGCCCGACGCACTCGCACTGCTTCGAGGCGCTGTTCCTGCACGTCCCCGGGATGCTCGTCGCCGTGCCCTCGACGGCGGCCGACGCGAAGGGGCTGCTCAAGGCTGCAATCCGCGACGACAACCCCGTCGTGTTCATCGAGCACGAGTACCTCTACGGCCAGCGCGGCGACGTGCCCGACGACGACGAGGACTTCGTCGTCGACTTCGGCAAGGCCGCGATCCGGCGCGAGGGCGACGATGTGACCATCGTCGGGATCTCGCGCATGGCGCTGACGGCGGAGAAGGCGGCGTCGATCCTCGCCGACGAGCACGAGATCGAGGCCGAGGTGATCGACCCGCGCACGCTGCGCCCGCTCGACCTCGACACGATCCTCGAGTCGGTGCGCAAGACCAACCGCTGCGTGATCGTCGAGGAGGGGTGGCCGCACGGCGGCGTCGGGGCGAACCTCGCCGCGCTGATCCAGGAGCAGGCCTTCGACCACCTCGACGCCCCCATCGGGCGCGTCACCGGCGCCGACCTGCCGATGCCCTACTCCAAGCCGCTCGAGCAGATCGCCTACCCGCACGAGCCGCAGATCGTCGACGCGGTCATCGCCACCTTCCGCGACCTGTAGGGAACGCGCCCTCTCAGGTCGTGGGCACGCCGTGCCGATGTTGGGGTGATGTCGTTTCCTGCCCTGAAGGCACGTGCGCTCCGTCTGCGCGAAAGCGTCATCGCGCGCCTGCTCCTCACGCTCGTCCTCGCGCTCGGCGCCGTCGGCACGTTCCAGTACTTCGTCGTCGGCGGACGCATCGAGAACGACCTCATCCGCGAGCACGCTGCGGTTCACGCGGCCGACACGCGCGCGCTCACGCGCCGCGCGGAGGCGGCGGCCGGCAACCAGTACGAGTCGCCGCTGAGCGAAGTCTCGGAGCTGCTCACCGCGCTCGCCGAGCGCCCCGACACCCTCGACGTCGTCGTCGTCGAGAAGGACGGCACCGTCCTCGCCTCGCCGACCGCCGGCCAGGTCGGGACGCACCGCTCGGATCCGCTGCTGCGCCAGGTCGCGCGCACGGGCGTACCCGTGGCGGGCGCGCTCTCCGACGACGGCTCCCGCCACGCCTACATCCAGCGGATGCCGCTGCTCGGGCGCAACGTCGTCTTCGCGGAGTACCGGTCGAGCACCGCGCTGGCGGCGGGTGTCTCATCCTTCCGCACCGGGCTCGGCCTGTTCGTGGTGCTGAGCCTCCTGATCGCGCTGCCGCTCTTCTACGTGCTGGGCGGCCGCAGCGTCGGCGCGCTCTACCGCTCCGCCCTCCAGCGCGCGCGCCGCGACGGGCTGACCGACCTCGACAACCACCGGGCGTTCCAGGACGAGCTCGCGCGCGCCGTCGGCGAGTGCTCGCGCTACGGCACGTCGGTGACGCTCGCCCTGCTCGACATCGACGACTTCAAGTTCGAGAACGACCGCCACGGCCACCAGCACGGCGACCGGCTGCTGTGCGAGCTCGCCTCGCTGCTGCGGGAGAACCGCGCCGGCGATCGCGCCTTCCGGCTCGGCGGCGACGAGTTCGCGCTGCTGCTCGCCCACACGACCGAGCCCGAGGCCGACGTCCCGCTCGACCGCATCCGCACCAGGATCGAGCGCCGCCTGTCCGGCGTGAGCGCCAGCATCGGCTTCAGCGCCACAGCGCCGGAGGACCACGAGCCGAGCACGCTGTGGGGCCGCGCCGACGCCGCGCTGCTCGAGGCCAAGCGCCGCGGCGGCAACACGATCGTCGCCGCCGCCGAGGTCATCGACAGCGTGCCTGTGGTGACGATCGAGAAGGTGCGCGCGGTCCGGGCGCTGATCGACGGGGGAGACATCGAGGTTGCCTTCCAGCCGATCTGGGACTTGAGCGGCACGCGGGTGCTCGGCTACGAGGCGCTCGCGCGGCCGCGCTCGAGCGAGCTCTCGGGCCCGGGCGAGGCGTTCGAGATCGCCGATTCGATCGGCCGCGGCCACGAGCTCGACGCGGTCTGCCGGCGCGCCACGCTGCGCGTCGCAGGCCAGCTGCCCCCGGGCGCGCTGCTGTTCCTCAACGTCTCGCCGCAGTCGCTCGAGCACGATGCCCTTGCGGGCGACAGCCTCGTGCTCGCCGTGCGTGGCGCGGGCTATGAGCCCGTGCAGGTGGTGCTCGAGATCACCGAGCGCACCGACGCGCGCAAGGACATCATCGTGCCGGAGGCCGCACGGCTGCGCGCGCTCGGCTTCAAGCTCGCGCTCGACGACGTCGGCGCGGGCAACGCGGGCCTCGAGATGCTGAGGGCCCTTCCCGTCGACTTCATCAAGATCGACCGCGCCGTGGTCGCCTCGGCGGTCGACGACCGCGGGGCGCGCGCCGTGATGCTCGCCATCATGGCCTTCGCGCGCGAGAGCGGCTCGTTCGTGATCGCCCGAGGGCATCGAGTCCGAGGCGATGCTCGAGCTGGCGCGCGACCCCACCCCCGCCGGGGAGCTGCGCACGATCGGCGCCCAGGGCGCGCAGGGCTACCTGCTCGGCCGCCCGGCGCCGGTGCCCGATGAAGCACCGAGCTACTCGACCACGCTCGCGACCCTTTCCGAGCTCACTGCGGCCCGCGAGCACCGGCGCATCGCCGCCGCGCTCCAGGGCGGCGACGAGCTCTACCGCGTGCTCCTGCGCACCGTGCCCGACATGGTCGTCGCGCTGTTCGACCGCGACCTGCGCTGCCAGGTCGTCGACGGTGGGCTGGACACGATCGAGCAGTGGCGCACCATCCTCGAGGGAAACACGGTGCGCGACGCAATCTCGGACGACGGCGACGGCAACCGCCTGGACGCATTCCTGCGGCCGGCGCTCGGGGGCGAGGCCACCGAGTTCCAGTGGGTGGGCCGGGTCAGCGGCACGCGCCTGAACGTGCAGGCCGTTCCCGTGCGCGACGATCGAGCGGGCGTGATCGGCGTGATGGCGGTCTGCCGTGACCTCACGCAGCGTGACGCGGCCGGCGCCGCCATCCGCTCCGCGCGCCCGCTGCCCACCGGCTCGCCCGTGCCGCGGCGCTGACCGGGTCCCGGCGGGTACGCTGCCGGGCATGGCCGACGTCGCGATGCCCCGCCTGTCCGACTCCATGGAGGAGGGCACGATCCTCAAGTGGCTGAAGTCCGACGGGGACGAGGTCAAACGCGGCGAGGAGCTCGTCGAGATCGAGACCGACAAGGCCAACATGACCTACGAGGCCGACTCCGACGGCGTGCTCAGCATCGTCGCCAAGGAGGGCGACACGCTGCCGGTCGGCGAGACGATCGCGCGGTTGGGCGACGGCTCCGAAAGCGACGCTGACGGGGGCGGCGAGGACGAGGAGCCCGCGGCCGAGGAGGAGCCCGACGCCGCGGAGGAGTCCGGCGACGAGGAGCAGGCGGACGAGCAGCCCGCCGCCGAGGAGGACGAGGACTCCTCCGGCAACGGCAAGCCGTCCGAGACCCCGGAGCCCGCGCCCGCGGAGGCGCAGTCGTCCTCGGGCAACGGTGACGGCGACGGCGACGGCCGCGTGAAGGCCTCGCCGGTGGCGAAGCGGATGGCGCGCGAGATGGGCGTCGAGCTCGCGCAGATCGAGGGCAGCGGCCCCGGCGGGCGGATCGTCAAGGCCGACGTCGAGGCCGCCGCGAAGGGCGGCACTGCGACGGCCGAGGCCGAGGCGCCGGCGCAGGAGGAGCAGGCGCCCGCCGCCGAGGAGAAGCCGGAGGAGAAGGAGAAGGACGTGCCGCCCCCCGTCGCCGCGCCGGAGAAGGACGGTCAGAGCGGGCGCGGTGACGTCACCCACCAGGACCTCACGCGCCTGCAGCAGACGGTCGCTCGGCGGATGGCCGAGTCCAAGGCCACCGCGCCCGACTTCGTCCTCAACGTCGAGGTCGACATGGAGGAGGCGGTCGAGTTCCGCAAGCAGCTCAAGGCCGCCGCCGGCGACCAGCCCGCACCGTCCTTCAACGACTTCGTGATCAAGGCGAGCGCGCTCGCGCTGCGCGACTTCCCGCGCGCCAACGGCGCCTACCGCGACGGCAAGTTCGAGCTCTACTCGCGCGTCAACGTGGGCGTCGCGGTCGCCGGCCAGGACGCGCTCGTGGTGCCGACCGTGTTCGACGCCGACTCCAAGTCGCTCGGCCAGATCGCGCGCGAGTCGCGGACGGTCGCCGAGCGGGTGCGCGCCGGCGCGATCACGCCGCCCGAGCTCTCGAGCGGCACGTTCACCGTCTCCAACCTGGGCATGTTCGGGATCAAGCGCTTCGTCGCGGTGATCAACCCGCCGCAGGCGGCGATCCTCGCGGTCGGCGCGCTCGAGCCGCGGCCGGCGGTGCGCGACGGCGAGGTGACCGTCCGCTCGATCATGGAGCTCACGCTCGCCTGCGACCACCGCATCCTCTACGGCGCCGACGCCGCGGAGTTCCTCGCGAGGATCCGCGAGTACCTCGAGCAGCCGCTCAGGCTCGCGCTCTAGCGGCTGATGTCGCGCCGGTCGGGCGCGCGGTCGGTGTCGACCGTCACGCCCGCGGGCCGCTGGCGCGTGTTCACGAACAGGCACAGCCAGCGCTTGGGATCCGGCCCTGGGACACAGGCGCGGTAGAGCTCGTCGTCGACCCGCACGGCCTCGGCGGAGCCGATCCCGGGGCGATAGGCGGGCGCCTGGGCGACGACGTAGTCGTGCACCGCACCGGCCACGGCGCCGCGGTCGGCCTGGTCGGCGAGCACGCGCGGGCGGTGGGCGAGGCCGAGCGCGAGCGTCCCGGCGGCGATCACGCACAGCAGCGCGGTGCCCGCGTAGTTGTCGGCGATGATGCGCGGGAGGTCGGGGCGGCGGCGGCGCAGGCGGTGCCCGGCGAGCGGCGCGATCGTCGCGACGGCGATCAGGTTCGCGAAGCCCGCGAGCAGAACGCCCGGGACGACGCCTCCGGGCCCGTCGCCCGAGATCGGCAGCACCTCGAGCGCGATGCCCTCGGCGATCGTGAAGGCGACGAACGCGGGCCACAGCCAGGCCCCTCGCATCCGCCAGCGCGTGCGCGTGAGCCAGAGGGACCCGTCCTGCCGCTCCACGGTTTCAGGGTACCCTTGCCTGCGTCCGGCGGAGATCCCGTGCGGGCACAGACAGAGGGAGAGCGCGGCCGGAGGATCCCGGAGGCGCCGAATCGAAAGGGAACACGCCACATGGCGACCGAAGCTGCTCAGTCCGGGACCTCGGAGGTTCCGCCGGAAGTATCGGAGCACCTGACCACGGACGACCGGGTCGGGTTGCTGCGCGCGATGCTGATGATGCGCGGCATCGAGGAGCGCGCGATGACGCTCTACCGCCAGGGCAAGGTCCCCGGCTCGTTCTACGACGGCTTCGGCCAGGAGGCCGTCTCGGCCGGCCCGGCGTGGGCGATGGCCGCCCAGGACCGCCTCTGCATCCTCCACCGCGACCTTGCGGCTCACGTCATCCGCGGCGTGCCGATCGAGAGGATCTTCGCCCAGTACATGGGCCGCGAGGGCGGCATCACGGGCGGGCGCGACGGCAACGTGCACTTCGGCGACCGTACGAAGGGCTGCGTCGGGATGGTCTCGATGCTCCCCGACATGATGCTGATCGCCACCGGCCTCGCGATGGCGTTCAAGATGCGCGGCGAGGCGCGCGTCGCGATGACGTGGTTCGGCGACGGCTCGACCTCGCGCGGCGACTTCC
The DNA here is from genome assembly GCA_038327685.1 of Solirubrobacterales bacterium. GTDB lineage: Bacteria > Actinomycetota > Thermoleophilia > Solirubrobacterales > Solirubrobacteraceae > DASQFQ01. The sequence goes on along the minus strand of JBBQLH010000015.1, from coordinate 19,308 downwards.
ACGAGGCGATGAACTGGGCCGGGCTCCAGCGGCTGCCGGTCATCTTCATCCTCGAGAACAACCAGTACGCGTACTCGACGCCGGTCGACCAGCAGTTCGCCGTCAACCCCGTCGAGCGCGCGGCGGCCTACGGCTTCCCGGGCGTCGAGGTCGACGGCAACGACGTCGAGGCGACGTTCGAGATCACGCGCCAGGCCCGCGAGCGCGCGCTCGCCGGCGAGGGCCCGACGCTGATCGAGGCGGTCACGATGCGCATGCACGGCCACGCCGCCCACGACGACATGAAATACGTCCCGAAGGAGCAGGTCACGGAGTGGCAGGCGAAGGACCCGATCGACCGCCAGGTGCGGCGCGTCGAGGCGCTCGGGATCGACGTCGCCGCGGTGCGCGAGGAGGTCAAGGCGGCAATCGACGAGGCGGTCGCGGCCGCGCTCGAGAGCCCGATGCCCGACGGCGAGACCGCGACCGACCGCGTGTTCGCCGACGAGCCGGCACTGCTCGAGGACGGCAACGCGCCGTGGAGCGGTTTCAAGGGGGGTGCCTGATGCCCACCATGACCTACCTGCAGGCGATCTCCAGCGCGATGCGCGAGGAGATGCGCTCCGACGAGCGGGTCTTCGTGATGGGCGAGGACATCGGCGTCTTCGGCGGGGCCTTCAAGGTGACCGACGGCTTGTTCGACGAGTTCGGCCCCCAGCGCGTGATGGACACGCCGCTGGCGGAGTCGGCGATCATCGGCTGCGCGATCGGCGCCGCCTGTGAGGGCCTGCGGCCGATCGCCGAGATGCAGTTCTCCGACTTCATCTCCTGCGGCTTCGACCAGCTCGTCAACGTCGCCGGGAAGATGTACTACCGCCAGGGCCTGTCGGTGAACATCACCGTCCGCCTGCCCTCCGGCGGTGGCTTCTCCGGCGGCCCGTACCACTCCCAGAACCCCGAGGGCTGGTTCATGCACGCGCCGGGGCTCAAGGTGGTCGCGCCGTCGACCCCGGAGGACGCCAAGGGACTGCTCATCTCCGCCGTGCGCGACCCGAACCCGGTCGTGTTCATGGAGCACAAGCACCTCTACCGCCGCATCAAGGGCGAGGTCGCGGACGGCACCTACGAGACGCCGTTCACCGCGCGGATCGCGCGCGCGGGCACCGACCTCACCGTGATCGCCTACGGCGCGATGGTGCACACGGCGCTCGAGGCGACCGAGGACCTCGACGGCGCCTCGGTCGAGGTGCTCGACCTGCGCTCGCTCGTGCCGCTCGACGAGGAGGCGATCCTCGCGTCCGTGCGCAAGACCTCGAAGGTGGTGATCATCGACGAGGCGAACGCGACCTGCGCCGCGGGCGCCCAGGTGTCGTCGCTGATCGCCGAGCGCGCGTGGGAGGACCTCGACGGCCCGGTCGTCCGCGTCGCCACGCCGGACGTGCCGATCCCGTTCTCGCCGACGCTCGAGCAGGCCGTGCTGCCCCAGGTCGACGACGTCAAGGAGGCGTGCCGTGAGCTCCTCGGATATTGAGTCAACGACAGCTCCGGACCTGATCGACGTGACCATGCCCCAGATGGGCGTCTCGGTGGCCGAGGGCACCGTGGTGGAGTGGAAGAAGCAGCCGGGCGACTGGGTCGAGGCCGACGAGATCATCGCCTCGATCTCCACCGACAAGATCGACACCGACGTCGAGGCGCCCGCGAGCGGGCGCGTGCAGGAGGTGCTCGTGGAGGTCGGCGCGACGGTCGACGTCGGCGTCGTGCTCGCGCGCATCGCCACCGACGCCAGGCCCGGCGAGGCGCATGCGTCGGAGAGCGCTTCGGAGGGCACGTCCGAGGCGGAGGTCGCGCTGGAGGCGCCCGGTGACGCGCCCGACCTCTCGGGAGACACCACCGAGACGCATTCCGGCACCGCCCAGCGGGGCACGCCGGAGGTGCGCCGCTCCGGGCCGCGCCGCTACTCGCCCGTCGTGATGCGGATCGCCGCCGAGCACGGCATCGACCTCGAGCAGGTCGAGGGCACGGGCCGCGGCGGGCGCGTGCGCAAGCCGGACGTGCTCGCCTTCCTCGAGAACGGCGGCGCGGCAGAGGCGCCGATGCACATCGAGAGCCCGTACAAGCCCGACCCGGGTCCGCCCCGCAAGCGGCCTGCGAAGGACGCGCCCGCGGGGCAGCCACTGTCGCGCATGCGCCAGTCGATCGGCCGGGCGATGATCGAGTCGCTGCAGACGGCGGCGACGTGCACGACGATCATCGAGGCCGACATGACCGGGATCGCGGCGGACCGCGTGAAGACCGGCCTCACCTGGCTGCCCTACGTGGCGCGCGCGGCGATCGAGGCGCTGGGCGACTTCCCCTCGCTCAACGCCACGCTCGAGGGCGAGACGTTCACCGAGTACGAGTCCGTCAACCTCGGCATCGCCGTATCGCTCGGCACGGGAGGGCTGATCGTCCCGGTCATCCGCGACGCGCAGGACCTCAGCATCGAGGGGCTCGGCAAGGCGATCAAGGGGCTCGCACGCAAGGCGCGCGACAACCAGCTCACGCCCGACGACGTCCGCGGCGGCACGTTCACCATCACGAATCCGGGCGGCTACGGCTCGGTCATGGCGACCCCGGTGATCAACCTGCCGCAGGTCGCGATCCTCGACACCGAGGCGGTGGTCAAGCGGCCGGTCGTGATCACGGACGAGCGCGGCAACGACTCGATCGCGATCCGCCACATGACCTACCTCTGCATGTCGTGGGACCACCGCGCGCTCGACGGCGCGCTGGCCGCGCAGTTCCTCGCGGCGCTGCGCAAGCGGCTGGAGTGGTGGACTTGAGCGAGCTCTGGGTCTGCCACCTCGGGCAGGTCGAGTACGCCGAGGCCGTGCCGCTGCAGGAGCGCATCCGCGCGCGGGTCCAGGACGGGGAGCTGCCCGACGTGATGCTGCTGCTCGAGCACCCGCCGGTCTACACCCGCGGGCGCCGCTCCGACGCCGGCGAGCTGCCGATGGGCGAGGACTGGTACCGCTCCCAGGGCATCGACGTCGTCAAGACCGACCGCGGCGGCAAGCTCACCTACCACGGCCCGGGCCAGCTCGTCGGCTACCCGATCATGCGCATCGAGGACGTCGTCGCCTACCTGCGCACGATGGAGGGGGCGATCGTCGCGGCGCTCGCCGAGGAGGGGATCGCGGCCGGCCCGCGCGAGGGCCTCACCGGCGTCTGGGTCGACGACCGCAAGATCGGCTCGATCGGGGTCCACGTCTCGCGCGGCGTGACCACTCACGGCTTCGCCATCAACGTCGACAACGACCTGCAGCCGTTCGAGTGGGTCGTGCCGTGCGGCCTCGAGGGCGTGCGCATGACCTCCGTGACCAAGGAGACCGGCCAGGGTGACCACCTCGACGGCTTCCGCCGCCGCATGGCGCACGCGTTCTGCGAGGCGTTCGGCCGGCGCCAGCGGCTCGTGACCCCGGAGCGTCTGCGGGACGTGCCGGTACTCTCAGCACGGTGAGCGAGGTCAGCGAGCGCATCCACGTCACCCGCTCCCGGTCCAACCCCGGGGGCATGGACGTACGCAAGGTGCTCGGCGAGGAGGTGCAGCCGTTCCGCGGCCGCAAGCCTCCCTGGTTCAAGGTGCCGCCGCCCGGCGGGCCGAAGTACCGCGAGCTGACCGAGATGATCACGAGCGAGGGGCTCCACACGGTCTGCCAGGAGGCGGCCTGCCCCAACGTCGGCGAGTGCTGGGAGCGCGGCACCGCGACCTTCATGATCCTCGGCGACACCTGCACGCGGCGCTGCGGCTTCTGCAACGTCAAGACCGGCAAGCCGACCTGGAACGATCCGCTCGAGCCGCTGCGCGTCGCGCGCTCGGTGGCGAAGATGGGGCTGCGCCACGCGGTCGTCACGAGCGTCGACCGCGACGACCTGCCCGACTACGGCGCCTCGGCCTTCGTCGGCGTGATCCGCTCGATCCGGCTGCAGGCGCCGGAGTGCAAGGTCGAGGTCCTCACGCCCGACTTCCGCGGCGAGGAGATGCCGCTGGCCAAGGTCATCTCCGAGCGCCCCGACGTCTTCAACCACAACGTCGAGGTCGTCCCGCGCCTGTATCCCGTCGCCCGCCGCGGCTCGCGCTGGGAGCGCTCGCTCCGCGTCCTGGGCAACGCGAAGGAGATGGGTGGCGACGAGGTCACGACGAAGTCGGGGCTGATGGTCGGCCTCGGGGAGACGCACGAGGAGATGGTCGAGGCGTTCGGCGCGCTGCGCGAGCACGGCGTCCAGGTGCTCACCGTCGGCCAGTACCTGCGGCCCACCGAGCGCCACCTGCCGGTCGTGCGCTTCTGGCATCCCGACGAGTTCAAGGCGCTGGAGGACGCGGCCTATGCCCTGGGCTTCGACCACATCGCCGCCGGACCGCTCGTGCGGTCGAGCTACCACGCCGACCAGCACGTGCCGCAGTCCCGGCCGGGTAGCGGCCCCTTGGCCGCCGCCGGCTAGCGCCGCGTGTTCCCGGTCAAGGACAACATCCCGACGGACCGCTTCCCCGTCGTCACGGTGGCGCTGATCGCCCTCAACGTGATCGCGTACTTCTTCTGGCAGGAGGGCGGGCTGTCGTTCGGGGATCCGAGCAACCAGCACTACGTCTGCAACGTCGCCAACTACGCCCAGATCCCGTACGAGGTCACCCATCCGGGAATGCAGGTGGCGGCCCAGGGGTGTCCAGCACCGACGGCGTCGACCTATCTGACGCTCTTCACGTCGATGTTCATGCACGGCGGGCTGCTGCACCTCGGCGGCAACATGCTGTTCCTGTGGATCTTCGGCAACAACGTCGAGGACTCCATGGGCCCCGTCAAGTTCGTGATGTTCTACCTGCTCGCCGGGCTCGCGGCGACGGCGCTGCAGATCCTCGTCGGGCCGAACTCGATGGTGCCGAACATCGGCGCCTCGGGGGCGATCGCGGGCGTCCTGGGGGGCTACATCCTGCTGTTCCCGCGCGCCCGCGTCGTGACGATCATCTTCATTGTCTTCTTCTTCACCATCCTCGAGCTGCCGGCGCTGCTGGTGCTCGGGTTCTGGTTCGTCGAGCAGGCGCTGTTCGGCTATTTCAACCTCTCGAGCGGCGGGGGCAACGGGGGCGGCGTGGCGTACTTCGCGCACATCGGCGGCTTCGTGTTCGGGCTGATCGCGATCAAGCTGTTCGCGGACGAGCGCAAGCGGCGGCGGCAGGAGGAGGCCGCCCTGCGCCGCTAGGGATGCGCACGCTCGTCGTGGGCGCCGCGCTGGCGTTCACCACCCTGCTCGCCTTCCTGACCCTGTTCGTGATCTTCAAGTCGGGGCCCGACGTGCTCTCGGTCCTGTCGCTGCTCGTCGTCGCGATCTTCTTCTTCGGCATCTTCGGGGCACTCGGGAGCGGGCCCCGCAACCGCTGAGGAGCCGATGCCCTACCACGTCTTCCAGGGGGGCCGGAAGCGCAGGCGGCGGCGCTGGCCCAATCTGCTCGCCATCCTCGGCCTGCTCGGCGCCGGAGCGGCCGGGGCCCTGTTCCTTGCCTCCCGGGACGAGCCCCCCGCACCCAGGCGGGCGGCGCCCACCCCCGCGAACGGCCTCGTCGACGGCGCGCCCGCACCGCTCGCCGGCGGTGGCACGGCGCCCTCGCCGCTGTCGGTCCGCCTCGACGACCCGCGCGACGTCGTGCGCCTGGCCTTCAAGCACCCGCCGCGCTCCGGGCTGCTGTTCGACCTCGACACGGGTCGCGTGCTGTGGCGGCGCGACCCGACGCGCGTGCTGCCGATCGCCTCGCTGACGAAGATGATGACCGCCGTGCTCGTGGCCCACCGGGTGCCGCCGGGCTCGAAGGTGCGCATCACGAAGGAGGCACTCGCCTACAAGGGCTCGGGCGTCGGGCTGTTCCGGCGCGGCCGCCGCATCGGGGTCGAGACGATGCTCAACAGCCTGCTGCTGCCGTCGGGCAACGACGCGGCGATCGCGCTCGCGCAGAAGGTCAGCGGGACGGTGCCGCGCTTCGTCGCGCTGATGAACCGCCAGGCACGCGCGATGGGCCTGACGTGCACGCACTTCTCCCACCCGGACGGGTTCGTCGACCGCGCGAACCACTCGTGCACGCCGGATCTGGCGGCGCTCGCGCGCGCCGTCCTGCGCGAGCCGAGGCTCGCCCGCATCGTGCGCCGCCGCCAGGCCGTGCTGCCGTTCCCGATCAAGGGCGGTCGGATCTACCTCTACAACCACAATCCGCTGCTGCGGCAGGGCTACCTCGGCGTAACGGGGATCAAGACGGGCTACACGGTGGCGGCCGGGCGCTGCCTGGTGGCCAGTGTCCGCCGCGGGCCGGTGCGCCTCGGCGTCGTGCTGCTGCATTCGCCCGACCCCGCGGGCCAGGCGCGCAGGCTGCTGGACCGCGGTTTCAGGCTCGCGCCGTAATCCGGGTATGCAGTAGCGGTGGCGACCCCACCCCTCAGCCCGGCGGTGTACCGGCGGCGGCGCGTCGTGGCCGTGCTCCTCGGCGTCGTCGTGATCGGCCTCGCCGGGCTGCTTCTGCGCGGCGGCGGCGGCGACCGCCCCGCGGCCGGCAAGCCCCGGGCTGCCACGGCGACCCCTGCCCCTCCGCAGCTGCCGGGTGGTGGACGGCGTTTGCTGCCGAACCGCCGGATCGTCGCGTTCTACGGCGCGCCCCAGGCCGCGGAGCTCGGCGAGCTCGGGATCGGCACGCCGGCCAGCGCCGCGCGGCGGCTGCGACGCCAGGCGCGGCCCTACCAGCGCAGGACCCGGCCGGTGCTGCCGGCGATGGAGCTCCTCGCGGTGGTCGCGGCGGCGCACCCGGGCGAGGGCGAGCGTTACAACACGCGCCAGGAGCCCAAGGTGATCAACCGCTACCTGCGCGCCGCGCGGCGGGCCAAGGCGCTGCTGATCCTCGACATCCAGCCCGGTCGATCGGACTTCTTCACCGAGACCGTTCGGCTCCGCAAGTGGCTCAAGGAGCCGGACGTCAGCCTGGCGCTCGACCCCGAGTGGCGGATGGGGCCCGGCCAGATCCCGGGCAAGGTGATCGGCTCCGTCGGGGCGCGCGAGGTCAACGCGACCTCGGCCTGGCTCGCGCAGCTCGTCAAGAAGCGCAACCTGCCCGAGAAGCTCTTCCTCATCCACCAGTTCACGAACGACATGGTCGACGACACCCGGCTCCAGGAGCGCCCGGGACTCTCGATCGTCCTGAACGCCGACGGCTTCGGCGGTCAGGCGATCAAGAAGGCGAAGTACCACGCGTTCACGCGCTCGCCGCGCGCGTTCTTCCACGAGGGCTTCAAGCTCTTCTACCGCGAGGACACGGACCTCATGACGCCACGCCAGGTGCTGCGCCTGCGCCCGCCGCCCGACGTCGTGATCTACGAGTGACGCTTCGCCTGCCAGACCCGTGCCTCGTCGTGCTCGTGGGCGCGACCGGGGCGGGGAAGTCGGCGTGGGCGGCCGCCTGGTTCCACGCCGATCAGGTCGTGTCCTCGGATCGCCTGCGGGCGGTCGTCGGCGCGGGTGAGCGCGACCAGCGCGCGAGCCGCGACGCGTTCGAGGTGCTCGACCTGATCGTCGCGAAGCGCCTGCGCCGGGGCCTCACCACGGTCGCGGACACGACCGGGCTCGACCCGAAGCGGCGCGCCGCCTGGCGTGCGCTCGCCGAGCGCGCGGCGGTGCCGGCCTACGCGATCGTGTTCGACACGCCGGAGAAGGTCGTGCGCGAGCGCAACCGGGCCCGCGGCACGCCCGTTCCCGCCAAGGTCGTCGCGGCCCAGCTGCGCGAGGCGGCCGGCGCGGCCGAGCAGCTCGCCGGTGAGGGATTCGCCGGTGTATCCGGCCCGGGGCCGGTGGCGCTCGTGCCGCCCGCGTTCCTGAGCGCCCCGGAGGCGGCCGCCCGCCAGGAGGCGGATCCGCTGCCGCTCGAGTTCGGCCTCCAGCTGGCCCGCTTCGACTGGGACGGACATTTGGCGGGCACGGCGCGGACGCTCGCCGAGGTCGCGCGCGCGGCCGAGGAGGCCGGCTTCACGAGTCTGTGGCTGATGGATCACTTCCTCCAGATCCCGCAGGTCGGACGCGAGTGGGAGGACATGCTCGAGAGCTACACGACGCTCGGCTACCTCGCGGGCGTGACGGAGCGGATCCGGCTCGGCACGCTCGTGACGGGCATCACCTATCGCAACCTCGCCCATCTCGCCAAGCTCGTGGCGACGCTCGACGTCGTCTCCGGCGGCCGCGCGCTGTGCGGGCTCGGGACCGGCTGGTTCGAGCGCGAGCACCGGCTCTACGGCTGGCCGTTCCCGCCGCTCGCTGAGCGCTACGCGCGGCTCGAGGACGCGCTTGAGCTGCTGCCGCTGATGTGGGGTCCCGGCTCGCCGCGCTTCGAGGGCCGCACGGTGACCGTGGCCGAGGCGACCTGTTACCCGCGGCCGCTGCAGGAGCGCATCCCGATCCTCGTCGGCGGCTCTGGTGAGCGGCGGACGCTGCGGCTGGTGGCGCGCCACGCCGACGCGTGCAACCTGTTCGGCGACGCGGCGGTCGTCCGCCACAAGCTTGACGTCCTGCGGTCGCACTGCGAGGCCGAGGGGCGCGATCCGGCCGCGATCACGATCACCCACCTCGCGCCGGCACGGGTCGTTGCCGCCGGCGAGCCGCGCGAGGGCCAGGGGGCGGCGAGCGTCGACGAGCACGTCGGCCGCTACCGGGAGCTCGCGGAGGCAGGCGTGCAGACGGCGATCGTCGGCCTCTCGGACGCCCACGGGCCCGAGTCCGTGACGCGCTTCGCCGACGTCATCGGGGCGTTCCGGTGATGGCGAGGCTGTACCGTCCTCCGTCTGAACACTCGCGTTCGCACGACCGGAGGCAGACCCCTTGGACCTGAATGACACGCCCGGGCTGGCCGAGTACCGCACCAGGATCCGCGGCTGGCTCGACGAGCACAAGGCGGAGGCGCCGAAGCCGCGTGCGGAGGACTCCGGGCTCGACGAGCACGAGCACGTCGCCGCCCGGCGCGAGTGGCAGCGCAAGCTCGCCGAGGGCGGCCTCGCCGCCGTCGTCTGGCCCGCCGAGTACGGCGGCCAGGGCCTCGGCCCGCTCAACCAGGTCGTCGTCAATCAGGAGATCGGGCGCGCGGGCGTGCCCGGCATCTTCGACGTCATCGGTGTCGGCATGCTCGGCCCGACCCTGATCGCCCACGGCGACGAGGAGCAGAAGCAGCGCCACCTCGGGCCGATGCTCAACGCCGACGAGGTGTGGTGCCAGCTGTTCTCCGAGCCCGCCGCAGGCTCCGACCTCGCCGCCATCCAGACCCGCGCCAAGCGCGAGGACGACGGCACATGGCGCCTGTCGGGCCAGAAGGTGTGGACGACGAACGCGCAGCACGCCGCGTTCGGGCTGCTGCTCGCGCGCACGGACGCCGACGTGCCCAAGCACAAGGGCCTGACCATGTTCATCGTGCCGATGGACGCGCCCGGCGTCACGATCCGCCCGCTGCGCCAGATCTCGGGCGAGGCGCACTTCAACGAGGTGTTCTTCGACGACGTCGCGCTCAACGCCGGTTCCGAGGTGGGGCCCGTCAACGGCGGCTGGGGCGTCGGCATGACGACGCTGATGTTCGAGCGCGTCGCGATCGGGCTCGGCGGCGAGGGCTTCGGCTGGCGGGCGGACCGCTTCGCGGAGGCGCTGCTCGCCGACGAGGCCGCCACGCGCGACCGCGAGGTGCGCCACCGCTACGGCGAGATCGCGGCCGACTTCCTCGCGCTCCGCTTCACCGGCTACCGGATGCTGACCACGCTGCAGCGCGGCGGCGTCCCGGGCCCCGAGGGCGCGCTCGCGAAGGTCACCACGATCAAGGCGGCGATCGCCGCCGGCGAGCTGCTCGTCGACGTGCTCGGCCCCGACGGGCTGAGCGACGCCAACTGGGGCGAGCTCGTCTCCGACCTCCCGGGCCTCAAGTCCGCGGGCGGGACGGAGGAGATCCTGCGCAACATGGTCGGCGAGCGCGTGCTCGGCCTGCCGCCGGAGCCGCGCCTGGACAAGGGCGTCCCGTTCTCCGAGCTGCGCGCCAAGGAGCGCGAGGCAGCAGGGGCCGCGTCATGAACTTCGCGCTGAGCGACGAGCAGGAGTTCCTCAAGGAGGCCGCGCGCGGCGCGCTGTCGCGCTTCAAGACCGTCGAGGCGGCGCGGGAGGCGCTCGACGGTGGCGAGCTCCCCGACCTCTGGCCGACCGCGCAGCAGGCGGGCTGGGCCGGCCTGCTGGTCTCCGAGGAGCACGGCGGCGCCGGGCTCTTCGTGATGGAGGGCATGCTCGTCTTCGCCGAGCTCGGGCGGGTGCTCGCGCGCGTCGGCCTGCTCGGCCACCTCCCCGCCACGTTCCTGCTCGAGCGCGGCGGCGACGCCGTCACTGGGGTGCTCGACGCGCTCGCGACCGGCGAGCAGCGCGCCGCCTACGTGCCGACCAGGCCCCCGAGCGACATCGAGGCCGAGTGGACCGTCGACCCGCGGCTGGGCTCGCAGCGCGCGCCCGCGCCCACGGTCGGCGACGACGGGACGGTCACCGGCGAGGTCGCCTGGGTGCCCGACGCGCCCGGGGCCGACCTGCTCGTCGTGGTCGGCGCGGACGGCCGCGCGGCGCTCGTGCAGGGCTCCGACGCGTCCGTCGAGACGGCCGACAGCTACGACCCGACGCGCTCGCTCGGCCACGTCACCTTCGACGGCGCGCCCGGCACGCCGCTCGACCTCGGCGACGGCGACGCCGCGGCGGCCTGGTACGTCGCCCAGGCGCTGCTGGCGGCGGAGTCGCTCGGGGCGGTCGAGCTCGCGCTCGAGGTCTCCGTCCAGTACGCCAAGGAGCGCTTCACCTTCGGGCGCGCGATCGGGTCCTACCAGGCGGTCAAGCACGACCTCGTCGAGATCCTGCGGCGCAGCGAGAACTCGCGCTCGCTCATGTACTACACGGGCTGGGCGGGCCAGGACAAGCCCGAGGAGTTCCCGGTCGCGGCGTCAGCGCTCCGGCTCACCGCCGGCCACGCGCTCGACCACGCGGCGCGGGCGCAGATCTCCGTCCACGGCGGCATCGGCGCGACGTGGGAGCACGACGCGCCGCTGTACTTCCGGCGCGCCCAGCTCTCACGGCGGCTGCTGGCCGGCACCGCGGACGCCGCCGACCGGGTGGCCGGCGAGCTGCTGAGCGCCGCGCGGGGGAAGCGAGCGTAGCGGTGACGAGGCCCCTGGCCGAGGCAGGGGCCTAGCCCGACTTCGAGACGCGGTCGATCAGCGGCAGGAGCACGGTCCGCGGCGTGTAGCGCCCGCTCGTCGAGACGACCTTGTTGACCATGCCCGGCACGACCGTGCGCTTGCCGGCGAGCATGCCCTCGATCGCCTGCCGGGCCACGTCGTCGGACTCCATCCACGTGAAGCCCGGCAGCTTCGAGGCCTGCTCCTCGGCGCCCGCCGCCTGCTCGAACTCCGTCTTCGTGAAACCCGGGCAGAGCGAGGTGACCGACACGCCGGTGCCCGACAGCTCGGAGTGGACCGCCTCCGAGAAGGAGTGGACGAACGCCTTGGTCGCCGCGTAGGTCGCGAAGCCGGGAAGCGGCTGGAACGCCGCCGTCGAGGCGACGTTGAGGATCGCGCCGGAGCCCTGCTCGACCATGCGCGGCAGGAACGCGCCGGTCAGCTCGTGCACGGCCTCGACGTTGAGGCGCACGACGTCGGTCTCCTTCTCGAGGTCGAGCTCGAGGAAGCGGCCGAGGTTGCCGAAGCCCGCGTTGTTGCACACGCCGACGACCTCGCGCTCGCCCGCGAGCAGCTTGCCGGCGAGCTTCTGGCGGGCCGCATGGTCGCCGAGATCGCAGGTCTCGACGTCGACGTGGATCTCGTGGGCCTCGCGCAGCTCGTCGGCGAGCACCTCGAGGCGCTCGCGGCGGCGGGCGGTCAGCGTCACGTTGTAGCCGCGCTCGGCGAGCTGGCGCGCGAGGTCCGCGCCGATCCCGGAGGAGGCGCCGGTGACGAGGACGGTCGATCCGTACGAAGGAGGAGGGAGGGCCATGCGAGCATTCCTACCCCCGTGGACCTCTGGACTCACGACCGCTGGCGCTTCCCTCTCCCCCAGCACCACCGCTTCCCGCTCGCGAAGTACCCGCTGCTGCGCCGCCGGATCGTGGAACTCGGGCTCGCGACGCCGGAGGAGATCCATGAGACCGAGCCCGCGCTGTGGGCGCTGCTCGAGCGCGTCCACGACGGCGAGCTGCTGCGCCGCATCCGCGCCGGCGAGCTGAGCGTGCGCGAGCAGCGCGGGCTCGGGCTGCCGTGGTCGCCCGAGCTGGTCGAGCGCGGCCGCCGCTCCGTGGCGGGCACCGTGGCGGCCGCCCGGCACGCGCTCGCGCGCGGGGTCGCGATGAACCTCGGCGGCGGCACTCACCATGCGGGGCGCGCGTTCGCGCGCGGCTACTGCCTCTTCAACGACGTCGCGTGCGCACTCGCCCAGCTGCGCGCCGACGGCGTCGCGGAGCACGCGCTGGTGGTCGACTGCGACGTCCACCAGGGCGACGGCACGGCCGACCTGCTCGGCCCCGACCCGGACGCGTTCACGCTGTCGCTGCACGGCGCGCGCAACTACCCGTTCCAGCGCATCCCGTCCGACCTCGACGTCGACCTGGCGACCGGCACGGGCGACGCCGACTACCTCGAGGCCCTCGACCAGGCCCTGGACGAGGCGCTCGACCGCTCCGAGCCCGAGATCGCGTTCTACCTCGCCGGCGCCGACCCCTGGGAGGGCGACCGGCTCGGCCGCCTCGCCATCACCAAATCCGGGCTGCGCGCCCGCGACGAGCTCGTCCTCGACCGGTTGCGGGCGGCCGGCGCCGACGTCTGCGTCGTGCTCGCCGGCGGCTACGCGGAAGACGTGCGCGACACCGTCGACATCAACCTCGCCACGGCGGCGGCCGTCGCCGCGCGGGTCGACCTGACTGTGCGCTGAACACTCCAACCTCGCGGCGCCGAATCGGTTGCAACCCATATGAAGAGAATCCTCATCACCGCCGCGGTCGCCATGCTGGCCGCCGCCCTGCTCGCGCCAGTGGGATCCGCCGCCGGCAAGCACAAGGGCAAGAAGACCTACACCACAAAGCTCAAGGGCGTCAACGAGGTCCCCGGGCCCGGCGATGCCGACGGCAAGGGCAACGCGACCATCCGCCTCAGCTCCAAGCGCGATCGCGTGTGCTTCACGATCGAGACGAAGCGCATCGCGCCGCCGGACAAGGGTCACATCCACGTCGGCGACAACAAGACCGCCGGCCCCGTGTTCATCACGCTGTTCACGACCGCCTCGAAGAAGAAGGTCCGCCACGGCTGCGTGGCCGCCACCCAAGCCCAGATCGACGCGATCCGGGCGAACCCCGCGGGCTACTACGTCAACGTCCACAACGCCGACTTCCCGAACGGCGCGCTGCGCGGACAGCTGCGCCACCCCGGCGACTGACCGAACCCCTCCCCTGCCGGGCCCCGACTAAGCTTGGGGCCCGCGCCGGGGGCGTAGTGGTAACGGGAGCACGCCGCCTTTGCAAGGCGGAAGTAGGGGTTCGATTCCCCTCGCCTCCATCGGGCGTGCGAGGATCCCGCGCCATGGCAACGAAGCCGAAGGCCGGGCGCAAGGCGGCGGGCGTCGCCGAGGTCTCGAACTACGACATCGTCAACCACTGGTTCGACCTCGCGGCCGACCGCATGGAGCTGCGCGACGACGTCCGCGCCGTCATGCGCTCCTCCTACCGCGAGGTGCAGGTGCAGATCCCGGTCACGCTGGGTGACGGGAAGATCCACGTCTTCACGGGCTTCCGCGTCCAGCACAACGGCGCGCGCGGGCCCTACAAGGGCGGCATCCGCTACCACCCCGAGGTGAACCTCGACGAGGTGCGCGCGCTGGCGACGCTGATGACCTGGAAGACGGCCGTCGCCGGGATCCCGTTCGGCGGCGCCAAGGGAGGGGTCGACGTCGACACCTCCCGCTGCGACGCGGCCGAGCTGCAGCGGATCACCCGCTCGTTCATCGACAAGATCGACAAGGTGCTCGGCCCGACGCGCGACATCCCGGCGCCCGACGTCGGCACCAGCGCGCAGACGATGGCCTGGATGATGGACGAGTACGGCAAGCTGCACGGGCACACGCCGGCGATCGTGACCGGCAAGCCGATCTCGCTCGAGGGCTCCTACGGCCGCGAGGCGGCCACCGGCCGCGGGCTCGTCTACATGTTCCGCGAGGCCGCGCCGGCGCTCGACCTCCAGCCCGCCGACACCCGCGTCGTCGTCGTCGGGTTCGGCAACGTCGGCTCGTGGGTCGCGCGCATCATGGCCGAGATCGGCTGCACGGTCGTCGGCGCCTCCGACGCCCACGGCGCGATCCAGTCCGAGGACGGGCTCGCCACCGAGGCGCTGCAGGCCCACGTCCGCGAGGGCGGCAAGCTGACCGAGTTCGAGGGCGCGGGCATCGAGGCGATCTCTCCGGAGGAGCTGATGGGCCTCGAGTGCGAGGTTCTCATCCCGGCGGCGCTCGGGGGCATGATCCACGCCGACAACGCCGACTCGATCAACGCCAGGATCGTGCTCGAGGGCGCGAACTCGCCGACGACGCCGAAGGCGGACGCGATCCTCGTCGACAAGGGCGTACACGTGATCCCCGACGTGATGGCGAACGCCGGCGGCGTCGTCGTCTCCTACTTCGAGTGGGTGCAGAACCTCCAGCACTTCCGCTGGGACGAGCGCGAGGTCAACGAGAAGCTCGGGGCGATCATGCGCCGGACCTACCGCGAGGTCTCCGCCCGGGCGCGGGAGGAGGACGTCCCGCTGCGCGTGGCCGCCTACCAGACGGGCATCGAGCGCGTCGTGGACGCGGCGCGCACGCGCGGCTACATCAGCTGAGAGCAAGCGCACCCGGGGCCGCGTGGCCTGAAGGCCACGCGACCCGCGAGCGTGCTCCATGCCGGACGGGCGAAGGATCGCCCCGGGGCAGGAGGGATACAGTCGCGCATGTCCGGCAAGATGCCTCGTCCGGGAGTTCGAGGCGGCCGCCGAGTCCGTCCCGTCCAAGGTGGCTCGGTCGGCGTGACCAACTCTTCGGCAGCCGGGGCGGCGGGCAACAGACGGCGCGCCCCGAAATCGGTCACCCGTCCAGATGGGGGCTCGGCTAGCGGTCGAGATCGAAGTCGCGCGGCGGCTTCTGCTCGAACCACAGCCGGTCGTGCTCCGGCGTCTCCTGGAGGAAGTCAGGCGTCTCCTCGAGGACGTCGTCGCCCTCGGCGGGCGGCTCAGCGGGCGGGGCGTACTCGACCGTCGGCTGGTCGAGGACGACCTCCTCGGGCTCCTCCGGCTCGGCGGGCGGCGCCGGCGCGTCCTCCACCCAGCCCTCCTGGGCCTCGTCCCGCGGGTCTGGCTCCGGCTCCGGCTCGACGACGGGATGATCGGCCGTCTCCGGTGCGGGCTCGGGCGGGAGCGGCTCCGCGGCGGGCTCGGCAGGCTTCGCCGGAGCTTGGGCTCCGGCGAATTCCCCGCGCTGCGGCGGGCCGAGCGCCTCCTGCTCGAGGCGGGTGACCTCCTCGGCGTCGGCGCCGCGCCGCCGCTTGAGCTCGAGGTGCTCTCGGATGGCGTCGTCCAGCAATCCCATCTGCTGCCTTAGACCCTACTCCGCTCTGACGGTGCGGTTCTTCCCGGAGCGTTTCGCGCGGTACAGAGCCGCGTCGGCCGCCGCGACGAGCTGGTCCTTGTCCGCCTTGTCCTGATCCGGCAGCAGCGCGGCGGCGCCAAAGGAGGCGGTGACACGCAGCGAGCCGTCGCCCTCGATCAGCGGCAGGTCGAGCGATTCGATGCTGCGGCGCACGCGCTCGGCGAACAGGTAGGCGCCGTCGAGGTCGGTGGCCGGGAGCGCGACCGCCATCTCCTCGCCGCCGTAGCGCGCCGGCTCGTCGATCTCGCGCGAGGACTCGCGCAGCACGCGCGCGACCTCCCGCAGCACGAGGTCGCCCTGCATGTGGCCGTAGGTGTCGTTGACTCGCTTGAAGTTGTCGATGTCCAGCATGATCAGCCCCATCCCCGGGCCGCCGCGCTTGGTTCGCTCGACCTCGTTGGCGATCACCTCCTGGAAGCGGCGATGGTTGAACAGGCCCGTCAGCTCGTCCGTGACGGCCTGCCGCTTGACCGTGTCGTGCAGGTCCGCGTTCTCGATCGAGACGCCGGCCTGGCCGGCCAGATAGCCGAACAGCTCGCGCTCGCCCGGGGTGAACTTCTCCCCGGCGCGGGCGACCGACAGCATGCCGAGGATGCGCCCGGTGTCCTGCGCGCGCAGTGGGTGCGAGAGCGCGAACGCCTCGCCGACCTCGGTCTCCACCGTCGTGCCGGCGTCGAGCGCCGCCGCCTCGGCCGCCCCGATGGCGTCGCGGTAGCGGGTCACGTCGCCCTCGCCGGCCACCTCCTCGAAGCGCCCGTGAGCCTCCGTGCGCAGCGCCGCTCGCCCGGCGTGGGCGCCGACGCCGTCGACCGCGGTCTGCACCGCGATCTCGAGCAGCGCGCCGCGCTCGAGCGTCTTGCCGAACGACTGGCCGACGCGCTGGATCGCCTCGCGCAGGCGCTTGCGCTCGAGTTGGAGCTCCTCCAGCCGCCGCTCGAGCTGGCGCGCCATCTCGTTGAACTGCATCCCCAGGGAGGCGAACTCGTCGCGCCCTTCGGTCGGCACCTCGACGCCGAAGTCGCCCTGCGCCATCTGGCGAGCGGCCTTGAGCAGCCGCTGGATCTGCGCCTGCAGGGAGCGCGACACGGTGAGCGCGAAGGCGAACGCGGCGATCAGGGCCGCGAGCAGGATGGCGAGGACCTCGAGCGCCGACCCGCTGAGGCCACTGTCGTTGCGTGCGGCCAGCATCCGCACGGAGACGCGCCCGCCGTCGAAGCCCGGTCCGTCGAAGCCGGTGAGCCGCAGCTTGCGGCCGCCGATCTCGACCTCGCCGCGCGCGGGCAGCCGCTCGGCGCCGGCGTCGGGCAGCGTGGACGCGACCATCCCGCCGGCCGAGCTGACCACGACCTGGGTGCCGGTGACGCGCTCGACCAGCCGCGCGTAGTCCTTGGCGCTGATGACGGAGACGGTGAGCGCCCCGGCGGGCGCGCCCTTGGGGTCGATCAGCCGCGTGCGCGCCGGGGCGACGGCCTCGCCGCGGCCCGACTCGAAGCGACCGGCGCCGTCGAGGGTCATCGTCGTGCGCACCGCGCGCGCGTCTTGCGCGAGCGCGTCGAGGCGCGTCTGGATCGAGCCGTGGTCTCCGGCCTCGATCGCCGTGGACAGGCGCGTGTCCTGCCCGATCACCCGCGCGGCCGCCTCGGCGCGGTCCTGGAACTCGCGGAACAGCCCGGAGGCGGAGCGCTGGGCCTCGAACAGCCGCGCGTCCGTCTTGCCCTGCTCGGAGTCCGACGCCAGGACGAACCCGACCGTCGCGACCACGATCATCGGAAGGATGACCAGGACGATGAAGAAGATGGTGAGACGGTTGCGAAAGCTCATGCGGGCACCGGGCGACCGGCCAGACTAGCCGCGCCACAGCTACAATCGGCTTCCTGCGGGTCGCGCGTTAACAACGTTGGTCCAGCCCCGGGGCTATAGCTCAGTTGGGAGAGCGCCTGGATCGCACCCAGGAGGTCGGGGGTTCGAGTCCCCCTAGCTCCACCTCACAGAATCCCCGCCCGGTGCGGGGATTCTCTCGTTGGGGCTCGGCGTCTGGCCGGCGCATCGGATCATCGTGAGCGGACTTCTGGCCCAATGCCGGGTCCAAATGGGTTGGTATCGGCCGCGATCATTGGCTCTACACGGCCTTCGGAACTGGCCGTGTGGACTGCATGTTGGCGTGTTGCATGGACGGAATCGCGTCGCGCATGAGGCGATCGAAGGCATCGCCGAACTGGCGCCGGTCGCGGCGCTGGACCACGAGCGCGTAGATCGAGAGCGTGAGCTTGGGGTCGCGGTGTCCGACCTGGGCCTGGACGTAGGGGATGTCGGCGCCGGCGCTGAGCATGAGGCTGATGTAGGTCCGTCGTAGCGTGTGGGGCGTGACGTGGACGCCGATCGGCGGGAGGCCTCGGCGCTCGCGGAGTTGCTGGGCACGTCGGAGCGCGGGTGCGAGGACGCGCTCGCGGATGTTGTCCTTGTCGCGCCGGTTGCCGGTGCGGGTCGGGAACGCCGGCGCGGTCGGCGCGTCGCCGGCGCGCGTGGCGATGTAGGCGCGCAGCTCGGACGCGAGCCGATCGGTGACGTCGACGCTGCGGACGCCGGCCTCGGTCTTGGCGTCCTTGACGCGGATCTTGCGGTGGGTGAGATCGATGTCACCGAGATCGAGCCCGGCGGCTTCCGAGACCCGAAGTCCGGCGCATCCGAGCGTGGCAACCAGCGCGCGGCGTCCGGGGTCGGCGACGCCGATGCGCGTGGGTCGGCTGGCGCGCTGGTAGCGATAGATCGCAGTCGACTCGGCGATGTCCATGGTCTTCGCGATCGCCGCCCAACTCAGCCGATGCTCGTCGCGCAGCTGCCTCACGGCCCGGAACCGGTCGGCCACGTCGGTCGAGCCGGCTCGCCCGGTTAGGTCGCCCGCGCCCTCGATCAGGGACTCCAGCTCGTCGGCCTCGAGGATGTCGCCCTTGCTGCGGCGCGTGCGGAGGCGATCGACGCTGGCGGCGGGGTTGCTCCCGATGAGATCGCGGCGGACCGCGTTCTCGAGGATGGTGGTGAGGAGGATCAGCAGCTTGTTGATCGAGGAGTTGCTGAGCGTTCGCCTGGGCCGTCCGCGGCGATCACGCAGAACCTCTCCTGCTTGGAGTGCGGCCAGGATGTGCGCGCGCTCTTCGAGCTTGTGCTCCTTGAACGCCTCCATCGCCTCCGTGCCGAGGTCATTCAGCCGATAGGCGCCGAGGAAGGGAAGGATGTGGGTGCCGAGTTGCCAGAGGTAGTCCTGCTTGGTCTTCTCGGCGATCCCGTCCGCGATGCGGCGCGTGAGCCACAGAGACGCGAACTCGTGGAGCGTCGGATGCGCGCTCTTGGTCCCAGCGGGTCGCGGAGGCGTCCAGACGCCGGCCCGGATCTTCGCCTGCACGTTCTCGAGCTCGAGCTCGGCTCGCGGTCGGCTCCACCCCTCGGCCTCAGTCCCGAGTCGTGCGGTGTGGCGCGTCCCGTTGACGCGCAGGCGCAGTGAATAGGTCGTAAGACCATCGCGGCGCGTATGGGTGCGGATCTGGCCCGTGGCAGGGCGGCCCCGGCTGGACAATCTCAGCCTCCTCTCGGCTGATCGTGGTCGTC
>JBBQLH010000014.1:0-54233 GCA_038327685.1 Solirubrobacterales bacterium | reverse complement strand
ATCGCCTACCCCAGTGACCGACCGACGCAGGCAACCGGTGATCGTGGCCGGCCGGTCCGCGGAGGCGAACGCTCCGTGACGTCGTCACCGTATGCAGCCGATCCCCCGCTCCGTGCGCCGGACCCGGTGGCGGCGGGAGCGCCGTCAACGGGGCGGGCGCCTGGCTTCCTGCGCCGCCACGGCCGGGCGGTCTCAGTGGTGCTCGGCGCGGCGGCGATCGCCGGGTTCATCCTGTTCGTCCTCCCGCAGCTGAGCGCGCTGGGTCCCACCGTCCACAGGCTCAACGGGGCCGACCCGAGATGGCTCGGGGCGGGGGTCGTCCTCGAGGCGCTTTCACTCGGCGGCTACATCGCGCTGTTCCGAACGGTCTTCTCGTGCCACGGCACACGAATCGGGTGGAAGACGAGCTACCAGATCACGATGGCGGGCGTCGTTGCGACCAAGCTGTTCGCGACGGCCGGTGCCGGCGGGCTCGCGCTGACGGTCTGGGCGCTGCGCGCGGCGGGGCTCGACGGGCGCACAGTCGCCAGACGGCTCCTGACCTTCGAGTTCTTCCTCTACGGCGTATACGCCGCGACGCTTGTCATTGTCGCGATCGGGTTGCGGGCTGGGCTGTTCGCCGGCTCCGCGCCGTGGACGCTGACCGTCGCGCCCGCGATCCTTGGCGGCACGGCCATCGTGGCATTGCTCTCTATCCGCGCACTGCCCGATGACTTCGAGCGCCGCAGGAAGCCGGTCGGCGGCGAACGGCGCGGACAACGTCTGTGGGCGCGCCTCGCAAGCGCGCCGTGGGCGGTTCACGACGCGCTCGGCATCGTGTTCTCGCTGATCAGGAAGCGCAGGCCCGGACTGATCGGGGCGATCGCGTACTGGGGCTTTGACATCGCCACGCTCTGGGCGTGCTTCCACGCTTTCGGCCACCCCCCGCCGTTCGCGGTGATTGTGGTGGCCTACTTCGTCGGGGCGCTCGCCAACGCACTACCCCTACCGGGCGGGATCGGCGGGGTCGAGGGCGGGACGATCGGCGCGCTGCTCGCCTTCGGCACGCCCGCCAGCCTCGCGATCCTGGCGGTCCTCTCCTACCGCCTCATTTCGTTCTGGCTGCCGACAATTCCGGGGGCCGCCGCATATCTGCAGCTGCGTCGCACCGTTGGGCGCTGGAGGGATCAGACCACGGGCGCAAGCGGCGCTCATCACCCTGCAGGACGCTCGTACGAAGAAACGTTGAGGGCGGCGCCCAGCGTTTCGTACCACGCTCCGGATGTCCTTACCGACACCGCGGTGACGCCGCAGTAGCGGATCGTCGAACGCGCGCCGGAGCCATGCCGCGGGGCTACCGTGCTCGACAGCGCGCCGCAGCTGCCCCTAGCGGACGGTGGCTCTACGGCCGCGAGCGACGTGCCTAAGACTCCGCCTCAGGCGCGGTCCGATGCCCGCACGAGGGGTCGCCGGACCCCGCGCAGCGGGATCTGGCGGCCGCAGGGCGGCGACCGATAACAACGCTAAGCCCGGCGGCGCGCGCCTGGTGGCGACTGCACGTAGCCGAAGAACGTCGGCGTCGTCCGCCGCCTGGCGCCGAGGACGGCCGGCTGCAGACCCGCGGCCATGTTGACGATCGCCTCGACGATCGTCTGGTCCTGGGTGCTCGTGTCCATCGCAGCGATGAAGCGACGGTCGATCTTGAGGCCGTCGATCGGGAAGCGCCGCAGATAGGCAAGCGACGAGTAGCCCGTGCCGAAGTCGTCAAGCACGAGCCGGGGGCCGAGCGCCTTGAGGTCGACGAGCGTCTGCGCCGTGGCCTCGGACTCGGTGACCAGCACGCCCTCGGTGACCTCCAGTGTCAGCGCCGCGGGATCGAGTCCAGTTTCTGCGAGCACGGCAGCGACTGTCGCGACGATACCGGGCGATGCGACCTGGCGCAGGGAGAGGTTGACCGAGACGCTGAGCGGCCTGTCGATCGCGGCGTTCCAGCGCGCTCCCTCGGCGCAGGCGAGGCGCAGCACGTGCGCGCCGATGGCAAGGATCGCGCCGCTCTCCTCGGCGACCGGGATGAAGTCGACCGGGGGGACGAGCCCGCGCTCGGGGTGGTTCCAGCGCGCGAGCGCCTCCACGCCGATGATCTCGCCGCCGTCGAGCGTGACGATCGGCTGGTAGTGGGCGATGAGCTCGTCGCCGAGCTCGAGCGCGCGGCGCAGGTCGTTCTCGACCCGGAGGCGCTCGCTGGCGTGGCTGCGCATGACCGCGTCGAAGAGCTCGAAGCCGCCGTGGCCGTTCTCCTTGGCGCGGTACATCGCTGCGTCGGCCTCGCCGACGAGGTCCTCGGCGGTGCGGGCGAGGTCCGTCGCGACGGCGATGCCGACGCTGGCCGCGACGAACTGCTCGCTCGTGCCGAGCGTGAATGGGCTGGCGAGCGCCGCCGTCATGCGCTGGGCGATGTTGATCGCCATCTCGGGGTCGGCGAGGTCGTCGCAGATGACGCAGAACTCGTCGCCGCCGAAGCGCGCGACGGTGTCACCGGGGCGCAGCACCGCGTTGAGTCGCGCGGCCAGGAGGCACAACAGCTCGTCGCCGGCGCTGTGGCCGAGTGAGTCGTTGACCAGCTTGAAGCGGTCGAGGTCGAGGAACAGCACGGCGACCGACGTCTTGCGGCGGATGGCCTGGTTGAGGGCGAGCGACAGGCGGTCCATGAACAGCGTGCGGTTCGGGAGACCCGTAAGCGGGTCGTGCAGCCCTTGCCGGCGCATCTCCTCCTCCGCGCGGCGGCGCTCGATCGCGTCGGCCAGCACGTTCGCGGTGGCTTCCAGGAACGCGATCTCGTCCGGCGCGAACGGGGCCTCGCCGGTCGGCCGCAGCACGCGCATCTCACCGAGCGCGGCCTGCTGCGAACCGATCGAGACCCGCAGCCCCTCGAGTCCGGCGGGGCCCGCACCCAGACCATGGCCGTCCGAGGAGGCGGTGATCGTGGCGCTGAGGTCGGCGCCGAGTACGGTGCGGCCGATCATCACGGTCTCCTGGAGGAGGGTGCGGAGGTCCTCGCCCTCGAGCGCGAGTCGCCCCAGGCGCGCGACCGCAGTCTGCTGCGCCAGGTTGCGCTCGAGCTTGGCCTCGGTCTCGCGCAGGCCCTCACGGGCCCCGTCGAGCGCCTCGGCGGCGCGGCCGACCTCTTCCTGCATCAGGTTGAAGGAGCGCGCCAGCTCGCCGACCTCGTCGCGCGAGCGGACATCGACGGGCACGACGTCGACGCGCGCCTTGGCGGCGTCGAGGTCGCCGGTGCTGAGCGCGCGCATCGGGCGCGTCAGGTCCGCGAGCGTGCCGGTGGCCAGGCGGGCAGCGGCGTCGGAGATCTGCTCGACCGCCTGCGCGATAATGCCCGGGAGGATCAGACCGACCGTGATCGCGACGAAGATGTCCTGGAGCAGGGAGATCAGCGCCGACTGGCGGCCTCCACTGAGCTGACGGCGAGCAGGTAGCCGGCGCCGTCCAGCGCCATCACGGCGACCATCGCGCCGGTGAGCTTGAGGCTCAGCGAGCGCTGGACCCCCGGCAGGCCGGCACGGCGGCGGTCGGAGATCAACCGCCAGGCATAGAAGACCGAACCCGCGTAGGCGAGCCCGAGCGACAGCAGCACGGTCGGGAGGCCGAACTGCTCAAACCCCAAGCACGTGGCGAGCAGCCAAACGAGGCCGGCGCCGACCCCGAGCATAATCGTGCCGCGCGGCGCGCGGTAGGGGCGAGCGCGCTCGGGCTGGTTGCGGCGCAGCAGCAGGACTGCGACGGAGGGCAGGCTGATGCCGATCAGGTACGTGAAGTTGGCGGCGGCGATCATCCACGTCGGGACCCCGAGCAGGAGCGCGCCGATGGCGAGGCCCGCGGTCAGCAGGGTCGGGATCCACGGCACGTCGTGACGGTTGCGGTTGGCCCAGGAGCGCGGGAGCAACCCGTCCTCCGACAGCTGGGAGAGCGTGCGCGATGCGCCGGCGAGCGGCTGCAGTGTGCCCATGAACATGTTGGAGATCAGAAACCAGATCGCTGCCGCCTTGGCGCCGCCGGCGAGCAGCGGGGCGAACGTCGGGCCGAGGCTGCGCATGAGCTCGCCGCCCATTGCGCCGGGACCGACCGACCCGAGCCAGACGAGCGGGAGGACGACGAAGAACAGCCCGGCCATCGCGCCACTGGCGAAGACCGCCCGCGGGACGTTGCGCGTGGGGTCCTTGGTCTCGCCGACATGGCAGGCCGCCGCCTCGAAGGCGGGGGCGGCGAAGCCGACGAGGTAGAGGCCGGCCATCGCGGAGGTGACGACGCCGAAGAAGCCGTCGAAGGGCGTGTCGAGATGGAAGGACACGGCGCGCGCGTAGTCGACCGTGCCCGAGAAGATCGGGATGACCGCGGACAGCAGGGCGAGCAGCGCCGCGGCACTCGCGACGGGGATGGCGACGCGCGTGACGGCGTGGACGCCGAGCAGGTTGATGGCGGTGAACGCGAGCACGACGGCGATCGCGAGCGGCGTGACCGGGATCCACGGCAGGTACCACTCGTGCAGCGCCGTGGCCGAGAGGATCGCCGTGAAGCCGCAGGTCGGAACCCAGCCCCACCAGTAACAGACGCCCGTCAGGTTCGCGAGCACCGGGCTGTAAGGGCGAAACGCCTCGGCGCACGTCGCCGCGATGCCGCCGACCCGCTTCGGCCACATCAGCACGAGCTCGATCCAGCCCGGCGCCGCGGCCCAGCCGAGCATCACGCCGACAATCAGGATCGGGACCGCGCCGCTGCCCTGGGCGGCGATCAGCGCACCGACGAGGAACACCATCTGGTTGGACCCGCCCATCGCCAACGCCGACGTGCCGAGCCAGCCGATCGTGCGCGGATGGTCACGGACCTGTGCGCTGGCGGGCGGGCTCAACGGCGCGTTCATACAAGGGTCTCGCCGCATGGAGCCGGGACGTGAGCGTTTGCGACGACCTTGGCGTGGGGGCGGACGCCTCACGCGGCCGATGGTCGGCCGCTGTGCGCCGGTGCCAGCACGAGTACTTCGCGCATCTGCGGCATAGGCCACGGCGTCGAACGACCGGCTTGCGGGCGAGCTGCATGTTCGTCGGGAGCCGGATGCGAGCCGACGGGAGCCGGACCACGACGCCGGTCAGATCCACCTTTCGCCGGCGGCTCTTCCCGCTGCGCCTTGGCGGCGTGGGGCGCTCGCTCGGCGCGCCAAGCTCACGCCGGCGCGCGGGCGCGCAGGTCCGCCCAGGCTTCGCAGAACGCGTCGACCACGACCGGGTCGAACTGCGACCCCGCGCAGCGGCGCAGCTCGCTCAGTGCGCGCTCGGGGGTGATGGCGCGGTTGTAGGACCGCTCGGCCGTCATGGCGTCAAAGGCGTCCGCGACGGCGACGACACGCGAGCCGACCGGGATCTGCTGCTCGGAGAGGTTGTCCGGGTAGCCAGTGCCATCCCAGCGCTCGTGGCTTGAGCGCACGAGCGCCGCCACCGCCCCGAGCGCCGGTGCGGCCGAGATGATGCGCTCGCCGATCAGCGTGTGCCGGCGGATGAACTCCCACTCGAGCGGGTCCAGCGGACCCGGCTTGTTGAGGATGGCGTCGGGGATGGCGACCTTGCCGACGTCGTGCAGCTCCGCGGCGTGGCGGACCCGCTCGACCTCGTCGGTCTGCAGCCCGAGGCGGCGCGCGGTGCCCTCCGCGAGCTTCGCGACGCCCTCGAGGTGCACCGAGAGCTCCGGGTTGCTCTCTGCCAGCGCGCGCACCAGGACGTCCTTGCTCTGGCGCGTGGCCGACGAGCGGCCGGCGTTCTTCTGCGCATACATACGATGGTCGGCGATCCGCAGCGCCGCGGTGGCGTTCTGGGCCTCGCGCGGAAGCACGATCGCACCGAACGAGCAGGTGACGCTGAAGCCCTCGCCGTGCTCGGTCAGCGCGCGGGCGGCGCCACGGATGATCGGTTCGGCGACCTCATCGGCCGGCTCGAACAGCGCGCAGAACTCGTCGCCGCCCATCCGATAGGCGCTGCCGCGGCCCTTCAGGTACGTCTCCAGGGCGCCGCCCAGGCGCGCGAGCAGCGCGTCGCCCGCGGGGTGTCCGAAGGTGTCGTTGTATTGCTTGAAGCCATCGAGATCGAAGAGCACGAGCACCAAGGGGTTGCCGTCGTCGGCGGTCGGTAGGCGGTGCGCGAGCTCGCGTGTCAGCGCGCGCCGGTTGCCCAGCCCCGTGAGCGCGTCGGCCAGTGCCTCGGCACGCGACGTAGTGAGCACCGCGATGTTCTCGCGGAAGGTCAGCATGAGACGGCCCATGACGGCGATCAGCGACGCGGTCGACAGGCCCACCGCCAGAGGGTTCATGCCCGCCAGGCACCCGTAGGCCAGCAGGGCGAGGCTGACCACGCCGAAACCGAGGGGCACAGCGATGAAGCGCAACCCATCCGGAACCGCGGGCCGCCGCACCTGCACCGGCTGCCACGCCGCCAGAGCGACCAGCAGCAGGCCGAGCGTCCATCCGATGTCGTACCACGCGGGCGCCTCGTAGGTGCCCCGGGCGGTCGCCACGAGGTACAGCGAGTCCGCCAACCAGAAGCTGCCGATGCCCAGCGTGAGCGCGATCCAGGTGCGATCCATCCGCCAGCCGGTGGAGGCCAGCGCGCCGACGAAGACGCCGATCAAGACAAGGTCGGTCAACGGGTAGGCGAGCGAGGTGGCGATCGCCAGCGGCTTCCCCTCCGCGGCATCGAGCGCGGTGTCGAAGACGATCGCCGCACTCAACGCGGTGACCGCCAAAGCCGCGATCGAGCCGTCGGTCCACAGCGTCTTGGGCACGTTGCGCGAGCGCGCGCGCAGCAGCAGGATCACGCCGATCAGCGCAAGAATCGGAAAGAGCAGGAAGCCAGCGTCGGCGAGCGAGGGGATCGGCGGCGACTCGACGTCGTAGAGGACGACCGTGTAGTAGAGATTGCCGAGCGCCCAGGCCTCGACCCCGGTGCCGGTCAGCAGCCACGCGGCGCGCTCGCGCCCCGTCGCGCGCAGCGCGCCGGCGAGACACAGCAGCCCAGCGATCACCTCGATGGCGTTGTGCGCGTAGTCGCCGAAGACCGGCCCAACCTGGAGATCCGGGAGGAAAAGAACCTGCGCCTCGAGGATCGCCACCCAAGCGAAGAGAATCCCGAAACCGCACATCACGGCTGGCCGCAGCGAACGCGTCATCGCTCTGGCTATCGGCAACGCGGCGCGCGGCTTGAGTCTCAGAGCGGAAGCTGCCGCTCAGTGAGTTTGCTGGGGCCCTTACTCTCGGCCGTCATCGGAGAGGAGCGGTCCACGCGCGATGATGTGCTCGAGATAGCCGCCGTCGACGAAGTACCGGCGTTGAGCCGCCCGCAGCGCGGAGCCGATGGCGTTCGTGTCCGGGCTCCCGTGGCCGATGACGAGGAAGCGGCGATTCGCAACCTCGTCGCCCTCGAACTCCCACATCGTTCGTCCCAGCGCGTTGCGCCAGCGGCGCACGATGACTTCGGAGAAGACCCCGGCGGCGTAGTCGGGTTCCTCGAAGGCGAACACCCGCGCCGCCGCGGCATTGGGGATCGAGTAGGTCTCGATCGGTTCGTGCTCGATGCGCTGGGCAGCGAGGCGCTCGAGGAGCGCGCCCACGGAGGCACCCGCCGGCGTCAACCGATATTGCCCGGCCGAGGGTGCGCGCTGAGGAGTCGAGCCCGATGCCGACTGCCCGCGCGCGTGGCCTCGCACCTGCGCACCCCTCCGCGCGTCAACCTATGCTTGGTTCACGGGGGCCATGCCGTCGGAACCTGATCAGTACCAAGTCGAGCTCGTCAGGCAGGGAGCAACGCTGCGGATCCTGCTCCGCGGCGACGTCGATCTGGCCGCGCGACCGGAGCTCGAGCGAGTGCTCGCCGAACTGGACGCGTCGAGTCTCGATGGTGTGGTCGTCGACCTCCGGGAAGTGACGTTCTTTGACACGACCGGGCTGAACCTGGCCTATCGCTTCGACCGTTGGGGTCGCGATCACAAGGTGAGCGTTCTCTTCACCCGCGCGATTCCCGCGGTGATGGGCAGCCTTGAAGCCGCCGGGCTCATGCGGACGCTCAGGTTCTCTGACGCTCCCGAGGACCAGCTCGAGCCAGGCGCCTAGCGCGCCCGAGCACCGGAACGGACCGCGGTACCTTTGCTAGTCCAATCGTCCAGCTGCGGTGGTGTGGCGGAGCCATCGCTGGTTCACTCCTCAGATGTCCGCACTCGGCATGGATGCCAGGACCTTGCGATCTTCTTCCTAGACGAGCGTTTCGCCAAGGCGTTCTCGCATCCCGTCCGCGCGCGGATCCTGGAACGCCTGAGCGAACATGGGGTGGCGAGCCCGAGCGAGCTGGCCGACGCGCTCGGTGAGCCGCTGGGCACCGTCAGCTACCACGTGCGCATCCTGCGCGAGCTCGACTGTCTCGAACTCGTCCGCACCGAACCGCGGCGGGGCGCGCTGGAGCACTTCTACCGCGGACTGGTGTCCCCGTGGCTGACCGATGAGCAGTGGGCCCAGCTGCCGGCGACCTTCCGCCGCAAGACCGTCGCCCGGATCCTCGCGGAGATTTTCGAGTCCGCGGCTCAGGCCGGTCGGCAGGGTGGCTTCGACGGGCCCGAGAGCCACGTCAGCCGCATCGCGCTCGCGGTCGACGAGGCAGGCAGGATCGAGATCGCCGCGCTGCTCGCCGAGACGCGTCAGGCCGCGCTGCGCATCCACGCTGCGAGCGCCGGCCGCCACGCAGAGCGAGGCCCCGAGGCGCCGCCGCCGATCGTCACCGAGCTGGCCCTCCTGCACCTCCGGCACTCCGACACGAACTGAGCGCCGGACGCCGACAGCGAGGGTCCAGTCTCGACGGTCAGGACGCCACGCAACGCAACCAACCGGGGCGCGGACTCGCGGGCGCCGCTCTTGGCCGCCGGCCTCCCCTTTTTTCCGCTGTCACTGAGTGACGACTCACAGTGCGAGCGTCCGCGATTGGCCGCCTCCGTAAGCTGCTGAGCGCTCGCCTGCCCATTCGCGCGTACGTCCGCTTCATCGGGCGGGAACCGCTTGCCCACCGAGTGGAGCGACGCGACCGCCGGCGGGTCGCGCGACACGCAGCGCGCTCGGGACGCTGCGGATGCCTGTGGACGAGGCTGACAGTCTGCCGCTCAAGCGCCCCGAGCCCCGGTCGATGCACGGGCTATGGGCCTTCCGTCATTGCCGCGCGCGCGACGCGTACTGCTATTCGCCGGCTGGCTCGGGTGCGCGGCCTTTGCGGTTCAGGCGGTCACGCATGGCCGGCGCAGGTGCAGATCGGCTGTTGGCCCCGGGGCTCTATGACGCCGTCTGCGTCGGGGCAATGCTGGTCTGCGCCACCCGCGTGCTGCCGGGCGGACGTGACCGCCTCGCGTGGCTCTTCATCACAATCGCGTTGCTGTGCTGGTTGGGCGGCGACGCGTACTGGTACACGGTCGTGGTCGACCTACCGGCGGTCCCGTACCCGTCGCTTGCGGACGGGATGTACCTCGGCTTCGACCCCGCCTGCTACGTCGCGGTGATGCTGCTCGTGCGTGGGCGAGCCCCAGATCTCCCGCGCGTGGCGTGGCTGGACGGTCTGATCGGTGCCGTGATCGCGGCGGCGCTGGTGGTCGCGGTGGTGTTCAAAGCCGGTGCTCGGCGCGCTCGAGGGCAACGCTGCGGCGGTGGCGACGACGACCGCCTACCCGGCGGCCGACGTCCTGCTGCTCGCCGTCGTCGCGGGCGCACTGGGCATCCTCGGTCGCCGACGGGATCGCACGCTGGGCCCTGCTGGCCGTCGCGCTTGCCGTCGACACGGTCGCGGATTGCCTTTACCTGATCGGGGCGGCGAAGGGAACCTACGTCGGAGGCGGCCTGCTCGACGCCGGCTGGATTGTCGTCGCGCTGGTCCTGGCGACGGCCGCCGCCACGACGGGCTCCGCCGCGCCACCGCCGCCACCCGTCCGGGCACGGAGCCCGGAGCTCCTGATCGCCGCGTTCGCCGCGGTGGGTGTCGCACTGCTGGTCTTCGACGCCGTCGCCGAGCTCACACCAGCCGCCGAGTTCCTGCTCAGCGGCGCCGTCGCCGCGATCATGCTGCGGCTCGTACTCGCGGTCCGCGAAGTTCGCGGGCTCGAGCACAACCGCATCGAGGCGCGTACCGATGAGCTCACCGGGCTCGCCAACCGACGGGAGCTCTACGGGTCGGTGGAGCGGCACCTGGATGCGCCGGGCGCCGCGCCGCTCAGCCTGCTGCTGATCGACCTCGACGACTTCAAGGAGTTCAACGACACGCTCGGACACGGCATCGGCGACGAGCTCCTGCGCGAGTTCGCCGCCAGGCTCACGCGCGTGCTGCCGGGCGCCACCGTCGCGCGGCTCGGGGGCGACGAGTTCATCGCGCTGCTGCCCGGGTCGGGGGTCAGCGAATCATGGCCGCGGCACAGCGAGTCCAGGACGCCCTCGAGCGCCCGTTCTGCCTGGACGGGATCACTACGCCAGTCGCTGCCAGCGCCGGCATCGCCGTGTACCCGACCACGGGCGCGACCGCGCGGAGCTCATGCGCCACGCCGACATCGCGATGTACCGCGCGAAGGCGTCCGGGGCCGGCGTGGAGGTCTTCAGCGAGCACGATTCGATCACGAGCCGCGACCGGCTCATCCTCGCCGGCGAGATGCAGAGCGCCATCGAGGGCGGCCAGCTCGTCCTTCACTACCAGCCCAAGGTCGACCTCGCCTCAGCCGCCGTGACCGGCGTCGAGGCACTCGTCCGCTGGCAGCACCCCTCCCGTGGACTGCTCATGCCCGACGCATTCCTGCCCGTCGCCGAGCGCCACGGCCTCATGGGCCGCCTCTCCGTGCAGCTGCTCGATCTCGCCCTGTCGTCGCGGACGTCGACTGCGGCGAACGTCACAGCGTCGTTCTCGAGGGCGGCCTGCTCGTCGCCGTCGCGACCGAGCACCGGCTCGCCCGCCGCGGAACCGTCGACGTCGCCGAGCTCGAGGGCAAGCCCTGGATCTCCGGGGACGTCGGCGGCGCCGACCCGGCGTTCGGCGCCTGGCCCCATCTCGCCGAGCCGCACGTCGCCCACGCCGTCCGCGACTGGCCCTCCCGGCTCGGCCTCGTCGCCGCCGGCCTCGGCATCGCCATCGTCCCAACCATGATCGTCGGCACGATGCCGCCGGGAGTGCGCCTGATCGCCGTCGACGAGCCACGCCCGATCCATCGCACGGTCCTCGCCGTCACGCCGGAGGACCGCTCCCCGGGCGCGGCTGCGCTCGTCGCCGCCCTCCGCATGGAGGGCGCGCTGCTCGCCGACGAGGTGCAGCGGGCCACAAGCTGAGGCTCACGCAGCCACCACCTCACACGGGGTCGGCGAGGCGGCAGAGTATCTGCTGGAAAGAAGGTCCGCTCGTCGGCACTTCTTGGAATCGGCAAGCTCCGCCTTGACTTCTTGAAGCAGAAGCACGATCCGCTCGTTCGTCACAGCATGCGAGCCCTGACTGGCCATTGTCACCTCCTTTCACCGTTGGCCACTCAAATCTACGCCCGGCACTCGTCCCGCGCGACACACCGGAGCGGTGCTGAGAGCGTTCCGACGCGGCGGCCATGTGCGCTGCGGTCGTGGCGGCCGGACGGCGGCTTCCGGCAGCACGCGCGCGACCGCGCCCTCCTCGGTCCGGCAGCGTCGATGCGCTGCTACGCACTGCCCTCGCGACCTCGAAGCGCTACCACCTTGACGCGTTCCTTTAAGCGGTGGTCGATCAGCCGACCGGCCGCCCGAACTCGCCGGCCAAGGCTGGGTCGCATTGCCGGCGACCGCAATCGGTACAGGGGGTTTACCCGTCGGCGACGACTCGATTGCGGCCCTGTGCCTTGGCGACGTAGAGCGCGCGGTCGGCGCGCATGATGGCGTCCGTCGGGTCCGTCTGATCTCCCTGCGGGCACGCCGCCGCTCCGATACTGATCGTCACCACACCAGCCTCGCTCTCGGCGTGCCCCAGCCCCAGCGCCTGTACCGCTTCGCGCATCCGCTCGCAGACGATCAGCGCCCCCTCGAGCGTCTGCTCAGCCAGCAGGACGAGGAGCTCCTCGCCGCCGTAGCGGTAGACGGCATCGCTGGTGCGGCTCTCACGCTCGAGGGTGTCGGCGACCGCGCGCAGGACGCGGTCTCCGGCCTGGTGGCCCTGGCGGTCGTTGAGTGCCTTGAAGCGATCGAGGTCGCACAGCAGCACGCAGTAGGCGTGGCCGTAGCGGACCCGGCGCGCATCGTAGATCGCGAGATCCTCGTCGAGGCGCAGGCGGTTCCCGAGCCCGGTGAGCGGGTCGCGGCGCGCCTGCTCCGCCAGGGCGACGTTGAGTCGCTCGAGCTCGCTCTCGATCCGGCGCCGCTCCGTGATGTCACGGAAGACGACCAGCGCGCCCGTCAGCGTGCCGCCCTCGCTGATCGGGGTCGTCGTGTACTCGACGGGGAAGTTGGTCCCGTCGCGGCGCCAGAAGACCTCATGGGACACGGTGCGCGCGACGCCGTGCTCGAGAACGCCGGTGGACGGGCAATCCTCCGGCGGATAGGGAGTCCCGTCCCCGCGCGTGTGATGCACGAGATCGTGATGGCGGCGGCCGAGCGTCTCCTCGACCGTGTGGCCGGTCAGCGTCGTGGCGGCGGGGTTGACGAAAGTGATGCGTCCTTCCAGGTCGAGCCCGTAGATGCCGTCGGCGGCCGAGTTGAGCAGCGCTTCGTTCTGCCGGTTGGCCTGCTCGAGCCGTCGCCGGGCCTGCGCGAGCCCCGTGATGTCCTGGACCGTTCCCAGCAGCCGCACGACTTCGCCGGCGTCGTCCTTGACCGCACGCCCGCGTGCGTGGAAGACCCGCTCGGCCCCACCGGGCAGCACGGCCCGGCACTCGAAGTCAAACGGCGCTCCGGTTGCGAGGGTGTCCTGGATCGCGGCGTCGGCCATCGGGCGATCGGCGGGATGAATGGTGTCGGTGTAGCCCTCGCGCGTCGGCGCGGTCCGGTCAGGGTCGCGCCCGAGGATGCGGTAGAACTGCGGCGACCATGTGATCTCGTCCGAGACGAGGTCCCACTCCCAGCTTCCCAGCGCTGCCAGCTCCTGGGCTTCTTCGAGCTGCGCCTCGCTTCGGCGCAGGCGCTCTTCGGCCGCGATGCGCAGGCTGATGTCGCGCGTGAACGCGGCGGCTCCAATGATCTTGCCGGTGTCGTCGCGGATCGGCGACATCGAGATCGAGACATCGATCCGGCGTCCGTCCTTGGCCATCCGCTGCGTGTCGACCTGGCGGACCGCCTCACCCGCGCTCACGGTCGCGAGCAGACTGCCCGATCCGCCGCGGCGCTCGGGCGGCACGAGCATGACGATCGACGCCCCGATCGCCTCCGCCGCCGAATAGCCATAAAGCCGCTCCGCCGCGGGATTCCAGTCCGTGATCTGCCCGTCGAGCGTGAGGCCGATCACGGGGTCCTCCGAGGACTCAACCAGCGCAGCCATGCGATGCAGCGCATCGACCCTCGCGCGCGGGTCGTGCTGCGAGGACGGCGCAGGAGCGCCGGCAGGTCCGCTGTCAGCGACGTCCGGATCTGAGGGACGCATGCTGGGGTCTTCGGGTACCCCCGACCGGGCCGCTTTAACTTCCAACCCTCGCGCGCAGAGCATCGACCGAACACTGAGTGCGGCATACCCGGAGTGGGCGGTCGCTCGGGGCTCGGCCGGCTGCGAGAAGCCGTCTACGGCGACCGGCACGCCGGCTGACCCGCGGCGTCGCGACCGTGAGCGGTGCCAGCCGGGCTCAGCGACGGGCGTGTCGGGTGTCGGAACGAGCCACCAGGCGCCGTCCGGCAGCGCGCCCGCCGGGGCGACGCCATCATCCGGACTCGTCGGGCCGCCCCGGCGAGCTGTGAACGCAGCGTCAACGTCATCTGCGCGGGCGGCCTGGCCTCGGGGTCGCGAGCGCCCGGTCAGTCTCCGGTGGGGGTTACGCCCGCCGCCTCGACCATGACGATCTCCGTTCGCTCGGGCGCACGAGTGCGGTGCACGACCCCCCGAGGCACCGTGTAGGCGTGGTGAGGGCCGAGCGCGACAGTCTCGCGATCCTCGAGGTCGATCAGGAGCTTGCCTGTGAGCACCAGGAAGAACTCGTCCTGGTCATCGTGCTTGTGCCAGTGGAAATCGCCCTCGATCACCCCGAGCCGGACGACAGCGTCGTTGACCGTCGTCAAGGTCTGGTTGAACCAGGGCTCGTGAGCGGCAGCCTCGGCCGGGATATCGATGAGCTCGAGGGGGCCGAACGCGTCGCCGTCGGAAAGCTCGATGTGACGCACGCGGGTGTCGAAGGATTCGAGCACGGCGCGCGCCTCGGGCTCGACTACCGCAACGTCGACATCTTCGCCGGCGAAGGACCGGATGGCCTGCATCGAGCTCCAGCGGGTGACGACAACGATCTCCACACGGCCGCCACCGTCCGCGACCCGCTCGAGGGTCGCGCCGACGAAGCCTTCCATCACCTCCAACTGCGGTCGCACGGCGTTCTCGAAATGCGCCACGTAGGCGTCGACGTTCTGAGCGCTGTGGGCCCAGCCCCTCCAGCGACGAGCGATCACCGCTCAGATGATGTCACCTGAGCCGACAACGAGTACCTGCCGAGCGGCGAGCTGGTTGGGGTTGCGGTACCGGCGCTGTGCAACCGGGTGACGTCCTCGCTCAGCTGCTCGGAGATCGGTGGTGTATAGGTGCGCAGGTAGCCCCGCCGACCGCCCGCCCCCAGCCTGGCCCGTGGCATACCCGGCGGTCGGTGCCACCGAGTTGTGGACTTCAGCGCGCCGACGGCGGTTGCGGCCGCAGCGTTCGATGGCTGACGGTTGCGGGACGTTCATTGAGTGATGAAGGTCAGCGATGCGGTGGGCACGAGCGGTCGGGACGTGTGCTGCAGTCGCGATGCTGGGGGCCTCAGCGCGTCCGCGGTCGCGTTTCCCTGTGACAGTCGACCGGCGACGTTGGGGCGACGAACGTATGGGTGCTGCCCACGGGCCGGGACCTCGAGTTCGGCGATCCGAGTTCGGGCGGTCCGGTGCCGGGTACGCGTCGCGGGGATGTCCTGACGGTCGGGGCGGTGTATCGCAACTGCGCGTCCCCGGTCGAGCGTGGCCGGGTGACCTACTTCAGCGACCTGGCGATCGAATTGCAGGGGTTGGGCCGGGCGTTTCGGTTCGAGGGCGTGGTCGACGACGGCGGACTTGGTCGCCCCCGGTAACAGCAAGGATTTCCTCCAGCCGTGGCTCGAAGCGCGGATGGCGCCCACCGCCGGCGGCTTGAACCTGCCCGACGCCAACCGCGTGGTGATCGGCGGACCCCGCGCGCGCTGCGACACCCGCGGGCGCGGTCAGCGCTGCGTGTGGGCAGACTTCACACCGACCATCACGTTCGCCGCCGCCCGAGTGCCCGAGATCGCCGCACATCCAACGAGCGCAAGCGGCCGGACAACCCGGCGCGCCTCCAGCGGCCGGCCGCTTGAGCGCCTGACCGGGCCCGAAGTCAACCGCAACCGCCGCGCCACCTGTCCCCGCCAGCTCGTCGCCCGCGTCCGCGGCGAACGACGCGATGGCTCCCGCGACGAGTACCCGTTCGCCTCAGCACCCAAGGCACGCGCCGGCTCGAGCGTCGCCGACGTCCCGCGCGCCGAGAACAACGTCCAAGGCGGGCTCCTGCGCAGCTTCTACGACCGCGAACGCATCCTCCGCAAACGACGCCCACTGCGTGACCGTCGGACCCTAACCTCACCCGTCCAACCCTGCACCACCTGGTGGCGCACAAGCACTGGCGCCCGGGCCTGCCCTGTTCGCCGACGCGGAAGCAGCACTCTCGCCCGGAGTGCTCCGTTCACGTACGGGGATTCCTACGTGCGGCTCAGCGCGCCACCAGCCCAGCGGCCACCGCGTCGCGGGACGTGCGTCCGCGCCGAACGTCGCGGCGGCGTTTTCCCCCCAAACGAATAGGGTCCCTAACGTCGCGACGACGCCGGCTCGACCAGGTGACCCGGGAGCGCGACGCGGATACGGTGGGCCACGGCTTCCGGCCGCTGGTCCTCGGTCGTCAGAACGAGGTCAACGCGGCTCAGGGCGGACATTGATACCGCAAGCTCCTGCGTGTGCTCGACGAGCTCGCCCAAGCCCGACCAGCTCTCAGGCTCGCGCTCCACGATGCGCTCGACCAGCGTCGCGGGCTGAGCCTCCAGGCGGACGATGAAGTGCTCGTCGGCGCCCAACGCGTCCAGCAGCTGATTCGAATCGTCGTCGGTCTCGAGCGTCTCGGCGACGAGCAACAGCGATTGTCCGGCTCCCTCGTACAGCGCGCACGTGGCCTTGATGTGCCGAAGCCAGAGCTCGTCACTCAGCGCGGGATGGGTCCATGCCAGCGTCTCGAGCTCGATCGCCGCATGCGGCACGTCGTCGTCGGTCAGCTCGTCCACCAGCGCGGTCAGCACGGAGGTCTTGCCAACTCCCGGGGGTCCGGTGATGATGAGGGTGAACACCCGGCCAAGTATCCCGTCGGGAGCGGCAGTCCCTCGGCCTCAGGGCTCCGTGTGAACCACGACGTCGTGCATGCGCGACTGCCCGTCGCGGATGTCGTCTTCGAGTCGGCTGGCCAGCTCGTGCGCGTCTGGCAGCGTCATGTCTCGCGACACGACGACGGCGACGAACACGACGAGGCCACCGGCAGCCTGCAGCAGGCGCAGTTCTCTTGGAGGTTGGCCCGTCCGGTCGAGCACGAGCTGGTTGATGCGCTGCCGCTGCGTCTCGTCGGGAGCGTCGGGGTCCTCGTCGGGGCGCGCGGCGACCGGCTGCTCGAGCGGTTCCAGGTGCGTATGCACGTCCTCGACGCCAGGCTCGTCGCGCAGCGCCGCCTCAACGCGCTCGGCGACGTCGTGCGCATCGCCGATGGC
Organism: Solirubrobacterales bacterium; assembly: GCA_038327685.1. Classification (GTDB taxonomy): domain Bacteria; phylum Actinomycetota; class Thermoleophilia; order Solirubrobacterales; family Solirubrobacteraceae; genus DASQFQ01. The sequence continues at coordinate 37,256 of JBBQLH010000014.1, read as the reverse complement.
AACATCCGCGGCCAGCTTCAGGTGCAGGGAGAGGCTGACAAGACCGTCGTGCTCGTAGATCGTGACGTCATGGGCTTCGCGCACCAGCGGCTCCGTCAGAGCGACAGCAAGCGCGCGGTCGCGCAGCTCCAGGCCATCGCGTTGCGGCTCCAGGTGGACCACGACGTCGCTGTCGGGGAGGGCGTCGTGGACGGCGGCTTCCACAGCATCAGCAGTGCCGTGGCCTTCGACGATGGCCTGCCCGGGCGGGACTGCGACGACGGCGTCGGCGAAGTAGCGCCCGCCGGACTCCCGCACGCGCAGCCGGCGCAGCTCGACGCCCCCCTCCAGGTCGGCGATGGCGTGCTCGGCGCGCGCCTGGGCGTCGGCGGGGGTGGTGTCCATGAGCACACGCGCGTTCTCGTAGATGAGCCTGCCCGCGGCGCCGAAGATGATGCAGGCAACCACCAGCGCGGCGACGGCGTCACCGGCCGCGAAGCCCGCGGCGACGGCAATGAGACCACAGAGCACGGCCACCGAGCCCGCCATGTCGCCGGCGAAGTGGAAGGCGTTGGAGCGCAGTGCCGCGGACCTGTATCTGCGCGCCGTGCGCAGCGAGACCACGATGCGGCAGACGTCGACGATCAGTGCCAGTCCGATGACGGCGAACACGTACCAATGGGCGCTCAGCGTCTCGCTGCCCCTCACGAGCTGACCGACCGCCGCGCTGACGATGAAGACACCGCCGCCGGCGAGGATGGCGGCTTCGCCGAGCGCGCCCAGGTTCTCCGCGCGCCGGTGCCCGTAAGGATGGTCGTCATCAGCGGGCCGGCCGCCCAGCCGGATCGCGAAGAAGGTGAGGACGGCCGCGACCACGTCGCCGCTGGATTCGATGCCGGCCGAGATGAGGCCCAGGCTGCCTGTGAGGATGCCGGTCCCGAGCTTGAGAACGACCAGCAGCGTCGCTGCGGCGATGGACGCCAGGGCCGTGCGTGACTGGCCCTTGGCGTCGACTGCGACCTGGTCACGGGTCGGGGTCAGCGGGGTGTCAGCGGCCATGCGTCTCAAAGGTAGGTGCGGGCTGGGGGTGCGCCGGTCAAACCGCGACGGAGGTCTTTCCATCCGGCCGACTGATGGGGGCCGCGACCTTACGATCATGGCGTGTCGCGACCATTGCGCGAGAGGATGACGAGGGTAGGCGCAATTCCGCGACCTCATCGGTGCCGACGCCCAGCGCGTCGAGGTCCTGACCCCCAGCCTGAACACCCAGGATGAGTAGGCAGCCGCCTTCCGACGGACCGGGCCGCGGGGGCGGGGTGGTGTGCCTGCACGGCCTGGGTCGCGCTCCATCGGACTGGGACGGAGTCCGACCCGTGTTGGAGACATTCGGCCCGGTCTGCTGCCCGGTGCTTTCTCGCGTGGGCGCCAATGCCATGGCCACCGCCGACGCCGCTACCGGACACGAGACGATCCTCGTGGGCCATTCCATGGGTGCCCTGATCGCGCTGCGTCTCGCCGCCGATCCGCGGCGATCAGTCCGCGCGCTGGTGCTCACCGGTGGTTTCTTCCCCCCGGCTCGGAACGAGCGCAGCGCGACCGCAAGCGTTGCCGATTACGCCGCCCATCGCGCAGCTTTCGCGCGCGCAGCCGCGCGTCGGCGATCGGGCCGGGGGTCCCGGCGCGGCACCGCGGGAGCCCTCGCTTCGCTCATCCGGCTCGCGGCGCGCCCGGCCGCGTTCGACGCGGTTACTCGCGCCGTCACCGCACCGGTCATCGTGCTCCACGCGCGCGACGATCACCATGTCCCGCTCGACTTCGCGCTGGCGGCCGCGGCTCGTCGGCCCGACTGGGCGCTCCACGTATTCGAAAGCGGAGGCCATCACCTGCACGTCGAGCGCCCCCAGCAATGGCTCGAGCCCGTGGCGACGTGGCTGCGATCTCTCTGAGCCCGCCCGCGCGCCGCGCGGTCAGCGTCGGCTCCCGCTTCCTCTTCCTATACGCACACCCCGGCCCTCAGGCCGCTATCCGCCCGGGCCGTCTGGTCGGGGCTGACCCCGCGGGCTTCGGCCAGCTCGAGGGCGATGCGCTGGACGCCACGCTCGCCGCCGCACTGATCCGCCGGTGCACGGTTCCCGCAGTCAGTCCCATGCGCGCTCTGGCCAACCGCTTCATCGCGATCGAGAACCTGATCCACCGCGAGCTCGTCCGCTACAGCCTCGCCGCCCTCCGGGTCACCGTCGGGGCGGTGTTCCTCGGCTTCGGCGCCGAACGCAAGCTGCAGATCGTTCTCGAGGGCGTCCGCGACGACTGCTCAGTCAGCGAGCTGTGTGATCGCCACGGCATCTCCCAAGCCGTCTACTGCGACTGGCGCGATCACGTGCTCGACGGCGCGACCCGAAGCCTCCTCCGGCGCGAGAACATTCCCGCCGCCTGAGCAGACCCGCGTCTGATTGGCGCGGACGTGCCCTCTTGGCCCGGAGGACTCACCAGCCCGTGTGGAGGAGGTGCTCGACCGCGAGCGCGACCGCGAGCTGGAGCACGAATCCTCGCCGGCGCCAGCGCTCGGGCAGGAGGGCGCAGCTGAGCAGGATCCAAGGCACGAAAGGCAGCCAGATCCGCTCCACTTCCGCCTTGCTCAGCTGTGTGGCATCGGCCACAAGTACGGAGGCGGCGCCCGCGGCTGCAAGCGCGGCGATCGCGCGCGTCGACTCATCGCGGAGGATCACCCGCGCCTGGCTGAGAAGGTGGGCGACGCCGGCGCCGGCGAGCGGCCCGGCGCTGAAGGCGAGCGCCGCGAGGTCGCCCCACATCCAGTAGGTCGCCTGGCGCCTCCCCCCGACGCCGTCGTAGTAGCGCTCGTGCAGGGCGGCCAGCGCGTCGAGGTAGGAGAACCCGAGCGCCGCGAACGCGAGGACGACCGCAAGCGCGGCGACGGCGGCGATCGGCAAGGGGAGCCGCGAGCGGCCCAGGACGAGCACGGTCAGCGCGAGGATCCCGAGCAGCAGCAGGCCGTAGGACAGCATCACGCAGCAGCCGAGCAGCAGCCCACCCACGATCGACCAGACGACGCTGCGGCGCGTCGCCGCCAAGGCCAGGGCGGCGAGGCCCCACGCCGCCACCGCGGCGAACATCGCATCAGCTGAGACGGACTGCCACACCGCCGCGGGACCGAAGACCAGAAACGGCGCGGCCCGCCGGGCCATCGCCTCGTCGCCGAGGACCCGCACGCAGACCAGCACCGCCACGGCGGTCGTCGCCGCGACCACGGTCACGACCATCCCGGCGGCGAAGCCGCCGCCGAGGCCGATGCGGACCAAGCCGATGAAGAGGAGCACTGCGCCCGGCGGGTGGCCCGCGATGTGCACCGGCCAGCGCCCGTTGGACGAGGCTATCCGGCTGACGTACTCCTGGAGGAGGTGGTGGACATCGCTGACCTCGCGCGCGGTGCGCAGGTACTCGTAGGGCGTCTGCAGGATCTGGTCGATCCCGTGCGCGCCGTCGACGAAGGCCAGCGACAGCATCCACGCGAGCCCGGTGGCGAACACCGCCGCCAGCAGCCGCCGCCATGGCAGCCGGTCAGACAGGTCGATCGCGTAGCGCGAGGCGAGGAGCGCGAGCGCGATCGACGGCACGGTGCCCACGCCCACGCGTGGAGCCCACTCGGCATGCAGCGGCGGGAACGAGTTGACATGCACGTACCAACCGGTGGCCGCGGGGGCGACCATCGCCACCCCCATGAGCGCCACCGTCGCGGCGAGCCCTCGCGCGCTGGCCGTCAACCGAATGCCGGCGGCCGGAGCGGGGAGCGCGCGAACTCGCGCATTCCTCCCGCGAAGTCCGCGAGGGCGCGGTAGCCGAGGATGTCGGCGGCGCGGTCGGCCGAGGCGACGATGTGGCGTACGTCGCCGGCGCGCCACTCACCGGTCACCACGGGCCGGGGCGCGCCCGCGAACGCGTCGGCGAGGGCCTCGGCCATCTCGAGCACGGTGTGCGGCGTGCCGCTCGCGACGTTGAAGGAGCCGGGGATCGGTTCGGGGGCGAGGAGCGCACGGACGTTGGCGTGGGCGACGTCGCGCACGTGCACGAAGTCGCGCCGTTGGCCGCCGTCCTCGAATACCCGGGGCGCCTCACCGGCCTCGAGCGCGCTGCGGAAGATGCTCGCCACGCCGGCGTAGGGAGTGTCGCGCGGCATCCGCGGCCCGTAGACGTTGTGGTAGCGCAGGGCGGTCACCGGGATCCCGGTCTCGCGCGAGAACGCCGCGCAGAGGTGCTCCTGGGCCACCTTGGTCGCGGCGTAGACGCTGCGGGGGTCGAGCGGCGCGTCCTCCTCGACGGTGCAGGGAGTGAGCGCCATGCCACAGGCCGGGCAGGGTGGTTCGAAGCCGCCCGCCTCGAGTGTCTCGGGGCGCCGCGGCCCCGGGCTCACCTCGCCGTGGCGCGGGCAGCGGTAGCTGCCCTCGCCATAGACGACCATGCTCGACGCCAGCACGATGCGGCCCGCGAACCCGGAGCCTGCGAGCGCGCGCAGCAGCACGGCCGTGGCGAGATCGTTGTGGCCGACGTATTCGGCGATGTCGCGGATGTCAGCGCCGAGGCCGACCATCGACGCCTGGTGGCAGACCGCGCCCACGCCGGCGGCCGCTCGCTCGGCCACGGCCGGATCGCGCAGGTCGCCCTCGATCCAGTCCGCGGCGGGGTTGAGGTAGTCCGGGCGAGCCGCGTGCGCGACGGGGAGCAGCGCGTCGACGGCCCGCACGGCCTGGCCCTGTTCGACCAGGGCGTCGACGACGTGCGACCCGATGAAACCGGCGGCGCCGGTGACGAGGACGGTCACGTAAGCCTCTCGCAAGATGGCCGCCGTACGGTCGGCCAGGTGCGCCACGTCGTCCTGCCGGTCCTCAACGAGCGCGCGGCGCTGCCGTGGGTGCTCGAGCGCATGCCCGCGGGGTACGAGCCGATCGTCATCGACAACGGCTCGACTGACGGCTCCGGCGCTCTCGCAGCCGCGCTCGGCGCCGAGGTCGTGCATGAGCCGCGACCGGGCTTCGGCGCGGCCTGCTTCGCGGGGTTGTGCACGGCCCGGACCGAGATCGTGTGCTTCATGGACTGCGACGCCTCCTTCGATCCGCGCGAGCTTCCGAGGGTGGCGGCACCGGTCGAGGCGGGTGCGGCCCAGCTCGTGCTCGGCGCTCGCGACGCGCAGCCCGGGGCGTGGCCGCTGCACGCGCGATTGGCGAACCGGGCGGTGACGGCGGAGCTGCGACGGCGCACGGGCGTCGCGCTGCGCGATCTCGGCCCGATGCGCGCGGCGCGCCGCGAGGCCCTGCTCGGACTCGGCCTGCTCGACCGGCGGTTCGGCTGGCCGCTGGAGATGGTGGTGCGCGCGGCGGCAGAGGGCTGGCGGATCGCCGAGGTCGACGTGACGTATCTCCCTCGCACGGGACGCTCGAAGGTGACCGGAACGCTGAAGGGCACCCTGCGCACGGTGCGCGACATGACGGCGGCGCTGACGTGAGTGCCACGCTCATCGTCATGGCCAAGGCCCCCGTGCCGGGCCGGGTGAAGACCCGCCTGACTCCTCCCCTGCGCCCCGAGCAGGCAGCCGGGCTCGCCCGCGCGGCGCTCGAGGACACGCTGGCCGCCGTCGCACGCTCGAAGCTGGCCGGCCGCCGCGTGGTCGCGCTCGACGGCGAGCCCGACGGCTGGCTGCCCGAAGGGTTCGAGCTCGTCGCGCAGCGCGGCGACGGCCTCGCGCAGCGCCTGGCGGGGGCGTTCGAGGACGTCGGCGGCCCTGCGCTCCTGATCGGCATGGACACGCCACAGGTCACTCCCGAGCTGCTCGACGCCGGCCTGGCCGGCCTCGCGGACGGCGCGGATGCCGTCTTCGGCCCCGCGCCGGACGGTGGCTACTGGACGATCGGGCTCAAGCGCCCGGATGCCCGGGTCTTCGACGGCGTGCCGATGAGCCGTCCCCACACCGGGGTCGCGCAGCGCGCGCGGTTGGTCGCGCTCGGGCTCGAGACGCACTACCTGCCTCCCCTGCGCGACGTCGACACCTACGAGGACGCCCGGTCGGTCGCGGCGGCTGCGCCGGGCGCACGCTTCGCGGCCGCTCTGCGTGACCTCGCGACGTAGAGCACCGCCGACCCGGCGAAGAGGGCACCGGAGATGAGCAGCCAGCGGGCGAGGTAGTCCGCGGCGGGCGCCGCGCTGACGTGCTCGAGCTTGTCGGTGCTGCGCCCGAGGATCAGCGGGAAGAAGACGAGCAGCAGCAGCGCCGAGAGCCCGGCCGGCACCCGCAGGTGGTTGACGGCCGGCACCCGCCCGCCGACCGCCTGCGCCGCCCGGTCGAGCGCGGAGTAGAACGGCAGCAGGACGAAGTCGTGCAGCACGACCGCCCCGACGAACCAGACGAGCACGTTGCCGGCGGCACGCACGTCGACGAGCTGGAGCAGGGCGAAGCCGGCCAGCGCGAAAGCGGCCAGATGCGCCAGCGCGTGCAACGGCGACGCGCCGTAGCGACGCCGGAACCGGCTCATGCCGCGCCCTTGAACGTCATCGCCCCCACCCACTTCGTGTTGTGCACACCGGGGAGCGCCGGCACGATGACGCGGGCCGGGAACCCGTGGTCCAGCGAGAGATCGGCCCCGTTGACCTTCAGTGCCAGCAGCGAGCGGTCGTTACCGTACTGGGTGCGCGTGAGCGTCACCTGCCTGAACGTGCCAGAGGCCTGCAGCGACTCGACCAACAGCTCGCTCGCCCCGGGCGCACCCACCGCGCGCGCGAGGCTCGCAAGGGGCACGCCGGTCCAGCGCTGCGTCGTCGTCCACCCCTCGACGCAGGCGATCGGCAGCTCCTCCGTGCGCTGCTCCATCGCGAGCAGCTCGGCGCGGCTGAGCCGCAGCTCGCGGCCACCCGAGCGGAGGACGAGCCGATAGCCGTCCCCGGTCATCTCGGGCTTGATGCCCGCCCCGCTTGCGGTCTTGTTGACCTGGAACCCGTTGGGCCCGGGTCCCGGATCCCCGCCACGCGGGGCGAGCAGCGCGAGCCGGCGCAGCGGCCCGCCGATCGACTCGCCGACGTTGACGAGCAGGAGCAGCCCTGAGCCGGCGCCGACGAAGCCGAGCAGCCCCCTGCGGGTGATCGTGGGCGCCGCGGGGGCGCGCGCCACCAGACCGTCGGGATCGGGCGGCTCGGGTCGCGTGTGCGCGAGATCCTCACGCAGCGGCCCGAGTAGTCCGCGCTCGCGGTAGGCACGGACCATCACCGGCAGCTTGACCACGATGTGGACGGCCAGTGACGCGACGAAGACGACGGCACCGTAGTAGTGGGCGACGACGAACCGGAAGTGAAAGGCGTAGTAGTTCTGCGCGTTGATGATGCCGGTGGCGAACTCGAACCCCGCGCTCGCGACGAGCAGGCCGATCGACGCGCGCTCGATCGCCTGCGCGGCCGAGGCGACCGGCGGCCACGCGAACAGCCGCGGGATCACCGACCACAGCTTCGCCAGCAGCAGCGGGACGGTCACGAGGCCGACGTTGACATGCAGGCTCTGCGTGAGGCCGTAGAGCCAGGCGGGCGCGGCGGGCCAGCCGATGCCGAGCGGGATGTCGCGACCTGGGTCGACGATCGCGTTGCGCCCAAGGCCCGGCTCGTAGGCCGCGTGCGAGAGGAAGCCGGTGAGCGCGACGACCGTCACGCCGCCGAGCAGCAGCGTGCCGAGCAGCGTCGTCAGCCACGGCCCGCGCAGCGGGCTGCGCCAGAAGCCGGGGCGGAAGGGGCCGGGCGGCGCCTTCATGCCGCGGCCCTGCGCAGGCGCGCGAACCGGCGCCCGTCGCCCTCGAAGCGGCCGGCCACGCGCAGCCCGGCGCTCCGCGCGACCACGGCGATCGCGTCGGCGTCGACGTGCGCCCAGTCGAACCACGGTCCCACCGTGCCCGCGCCCTCGAGGCGCAGGCCGACGACGGTAGCCCCGCCGCCCGGCGGATCGACCTCGACGATCGCCTCACCGCCGGGTCGCAGCAAGCCGGCGGTGCGCGCGAGCAGGCGCTCGGGGTCGCCGCCGATCCCGATGTTGCCGTCGAGCAGCAGGACGCTTCCCCAGGCCGCGGCCGGCACCCGCGGGGAGAAGACGCTCGCGCGGACCGCGTGGCCGCCGCGGCGTCGCGCGAGGCGCACGGCCACCGGCGAGACGTCGATCCCGGTCGCGGCACGGCCCTGGGCTTCGAGCGCTGCGAGCAGGCGCCCCGGCCCGCAGCCGACGTCGAGCACGGGCGCAGCCGCCTGCTCGAGGACGAGCAGGTCGGCGGGGGTGGCGGGCGCGAGCCAGCGCCGCAGCGGGAGCGCCGCGGGCAAGCCGGTGGCGGTGCGTACGCGTGCGTCGTGCTCGCCGCCGGTCGCGTGCTCGAGCAGCCGCCCGTACAGCTCGATCGTGGTCACCGCTGCCCCGCCCATCGGAAGGACGCTACGAGTGAGATCGAACGCGCGGCTTAACTCCGCGGCAGCGAGAAGCGCACGCGCGTGCCGCTCGGCGAGTCGGCCAGCCAGATCCGCCCGCCGTGCGCCTCGACGATCGCGCGCGAGATCGCGAGGCCGAGCCCAGCGCCCGAACGCGTTCGCGCGGCCTCGCTGCCGCCGCGGTAGAACGGCTCGAAGACCCGCGGGCGGTCATCCTCGCCGATCCCGTCGCCGGTGTCGGACACCTCGATCTCGACCCGCCCGTCGGCCGCCTCGGCGAGCACCGTCACCGAACCGTCGGCCGGTGTGTGGCGGATCGCGTTCTGGATCAGGTTGAAGAGCACGCGCTGGACCTTCTCGGGGTTCGCGCGCGCCGGCTGCTGGGCGCGTACGTCGGCGCGCACGCTGACACCCTTGGCATCCGCGTGCGGTCGCAGGGCCTCGACGGCCTCCTCGACGAGCTGGCCTAGCGGCACCTGTTGGAGCGTCCACTGGATGTCGCCGGCGTCCAGCCGCGACAGCTCGAAGAGGTCGTCGATCAGGCCCGAGAGCACCTCGATATGGGTGCGCATCTGGCCGAGGTAGCCGCGGCGCGTGGGCGCATCGACGATGTCGTCGCCGACCGCCTCGGCGAGCAGCCGCAGCGACGTGATCGGCGTGCGCAGGTCGTGCGAGACGGCCGCGATCAGGTCGCGGCTGGCACCCTCTGCGTGGTCGAGCTTGCCGATCGCCGTGTTCACCGCACGCGCCAGCTCGGCCAGCTCGTCGGCGCTCCCGCCGACGGCCGCGGGGGTTCGCGAGCCCTCACCCACCGCCAGCAGCGTGTCGCGCAGCGCCTCGACATCCTCCATCGCGTTCGTTGCGAACAGCTGCGCCGCCCGCACCGCGACCACTCCCGCAAACACGACGATGACCATCAACAGCAGCGCGTCGTGAGCGGAGACGAACATGAGCTGAGCCGCGCCGGCCGCCAGCACGACGAGCTGGCCCACGGCGACCGCGACCCCGACGGCGAACTGCCTGCGCAGCGACCCGAGTCGAGGGCGCCGCCGAGCGAGCGCGTGCGCCAGGCCGAGCACCGCGGCGCCGAGCGCCGCCAGCCCGAGCCACACGAGCGCGCCGTCGCCAGGCCCCGAGCCGATCGCGATCACCCCCGCCAGCACGGTCACGGTGACGAAGACGAGCGCGAGCGAGCGAGCGACGTTCATGGTTGGAACCGATAGCCGACGCCCCATACGGTCTGCACGTGCTGTGGCCGAGCGGGATCCTGCTCGATCTTCGCGCGCAGGCGGCGGATGTGGACCGTCACCGTCGAGGTGTCGGTATAGAAGGCGTACTGCCAGACCGCGTCCATCAGCTGGTCGCGGGAGAACACGCGTCCGGGGTGGCGAGCGAGGAACAGCAGCAGGTCGAACTCACGCTGGGTCAGCGCCGCCTCCTCGCCGCGCACGAATGCCCGCCGCGGATCCGGCTCGATCCGCACGGCCCCGAACTCGAGCGGCTCCTGCTGAGCGCCCGCCGTCCGATCGGGGTCGGCGCGTCGCAGCACGGCGTCCACGCGCGCCACCAGCTCCTTCGGCGAGAACGGCTTGACGACATAGTCGTCGGCGCCGAGCTGCAGGCCGACCACGCGATCGGACTCCTCGCCGCGCGCGGTCAGCAGGATGATCGGCACCCGAGGGCGGACGCTGCCCTCGTCGAACGCCCGCAGCCGCCGCATCACCTCGAGGCCGTCGAGGCCAGGCAGCATGAGGTCGAGGATCACGAGGTCGGGCCGGCGGTCGCCAGCCAGCTCGAGCGCCTGCGGGCCGTCGGCGGCGATGCGCGTCTCGTAGCCCGCGCGCTCGAGGTAGCGCGAGAGCACCTCGGCGATCGTCGGCTCGTCGTCGACGACGAGCAGGGAGCCGCGCGGGTGGCTGTTCGCGTCCACCGTCGGACTGTGGCGGCCTGCGGAGCAGAAGGCAAGGTGCGTGGCCGCCGCGTTCACGGACCCGTAAGGGTGAGCATCTACGCTCGCCGACGTGGCGGGCGTGCGATCAGCGGCGGGCGGCCGTCTTGTGGAGCGGCTGACCGAGACGAGCGGAGCCGCCGTGCGTACCGTCAGGTAATGGCGGCCGTCAGCGCGCACGGGCTGGTGAAGACCTTCGGTGCGGGCCGGGCGGCGCGGCGCGTCCTGGACGGCGCGGATCTCGAGGTCGCCGCCGGCGAGGTCGTCGCGGTGCTCGGCCGCTCGGGTTCGGGCAAGTCGACGCTGTTGCACCTGCTCGGCGGCCTCGACCGCGCGGAGACCGGCCTGATCGAGCTCGGCGGCGAGCGCGTGACCGGCGCTTCCGAACGCTCGCTGAGCGCGCTGCGGCGGCGCCGAGTCGGCTTCGTCTTCCAGTTCTTCCACCTGTTGCCCGAGCTGACCGGGGAAGCGAACGTGCTGCTCGCGGCGCGGGTGCGTGGCGCGCACCCCGACGCCGAGCGGCGCGCCCGCGAGCTCGTCGACCGGCTCGGGCTGCGGCCGGTCGCGGAGTCGCTTCCCTCCCAGCTCTCCGGGGGCGAGCAGCAGCGCTTCGCGATCGCGCGAGCGCTCGTCAACGATCCAGCCGTCCTGCTGGCCGACGAGCCGACGGGCAACCTCGACGTGGAAGCGGGGGCCGAGGTGCTGCGGCTGCTCCGGGCGGGCGCCGACGACGGGCGCGCGGTGGTGCTCGTCACGCACGAACGGGCAGCGGCTGAGATCGCCGACCGCGTGCTGCGACTCGACGCGGGACGGTTGGTCCCGGCATGAGCCGGCGTCGCCGGCTGGCGGCGGCCGGGATCGCCGCCGCGTCGATCGTGGTCGGGACCGCGGCGACGGTCGGGTACGGCCTCGCCACCGGGTTCGACCGCGCGGCGCGGAAGGCCGACCTGCCCGACGTCGTGGCGCACTTCGACGCCGAGCGGCGCTCGGCGCTGGACGCGCGCGTGCGCGCGCTCCCCAATCTCGCGTCGCGCTCGTACCGGCGGGAGATCGGCGGGGTCAGGCTGATCGACGAGCGCGGTCACTTCCTGCGCCGCGGGACGATTCACATCGTGCTCGGCGGCCGGCGCGGCTACGCGATCACGAGCGGGCACGACCTGTCGCGACGGCCCGGCGAGGTCGTGATCGAGCGCGGATTGGCGCAGCAGTGGCGCCTGCGGCCCGGCGATCCGCTCACGCTCGAGGGCTTCGGCGATCTGCACGTGGCGGGGATCGCGCTCTCGCCCGACAACGTCGCGTTCCCACTCGCGCGCACCGCGCGGGTCTACGTCGGCGTGCAGGAGGTGCGCGACGCGTTCGACGTCCGCGGCGAGATCCGGCCCGACATCGCGCTGCTCTGGCTCCGCGATCCTACGCGGGCGGACATCACGCTCGCGCAGGCGCGCGTGACCTCGTTCGGGATCGGCTCGCTGTCGTTCGTCACCCGCGAAGGCGTGCGGGTCCTCCTCTCAGAGGCCGCGGGCATCGTGATCTCGCTGCTCGTCGCGTTCTCGCTCGTCGCCCTGCTCGCCGCGGGGACGATGCTCGCGGCGGGCGCACACGCCGATGTCCAGCGCCGACTGGGGGCGATCGGTGTCCAGCGCGCGCTCGGGTTCAAGCCCGGTGCGATCGCCGCTCGCCACGCGCGTGAGGCGGCGCTGGTCGCGCTCCCCGCCGCCTCCTCCGGGATCGCCGTCGGCGCGCTGGCGGTCGCAGGGCCTTCGTCTTCACTCCTCGGGGCACTCAACGAGCAGCCACCCGGCGCGGCGCTCGCGCTCCCGCTGCTCACCGGCCTCGCCGCCGTCGTCGCGCTCGTCACCGTCGCCGCGACCTGGCCCGCGTGGCGGGCCGCGCGCCGCGCTCCCGCGGCGATCCTCCGCGGCGGCGACCTCGCCCGGCCGCGGCGCCAGGCTCCACGCGGCCGCTCGGCGCGCGGCGGGCTCCTGGCCCTCGGGGCCCGCTTCTCGCTCGCCTCGCGCGGGCGCTGGCTGGCCTCGGTGCTGACCATCGCGGTCAGCGCGGGGGTGGTGATCCTGATGCTCGCACTGGCCTCTCTGCTCGTGCGGCTGCGCGATGACCCGGGCACGGTCGGCAAGCGCTACGAGCTGACCACGCGGCTGGACCGGTCGCTGCTGCCCGACGTGCAGGGACTTCCCGGGGTACGCGCCGCCGCACCGCGCTACCAGCTCTCTGCCGCCGACTCGTTCCGGCTCGGACAGCCGGTGCGGCTGATCGGCTACCCCGGGGACCACACGCGCTTCGAGGCGCCGCCGCTGGCGTCGGGCCGGCGGCTGCACGCCGCCGACGAAGCCGAGGTCGGGGTCGGGCTCGCCGACGCGCTCGGGCTGCGGCCGGGGTCGACGCTCGCGGTGCAGGCGAGCGGTGGCGAGGAGATCCGCTTCCGCGTGGCCGGCGTGGTGCGCGCGCTCGAGAACCGCGGGCGGGTCGCCTACGTCCGCGACACGCCGCTGCTGGCAGCCGACCCCCGGCTCGCGCCGACGCTTGCGATCCGCCTGACGGCGGGCGCGGACCGCGCGGAGGTCGTCGCCGGGCTGACCGCGCTCGGCGCCCCGCCCGCGCGAGTCGGAGGCGCCACGACGAGCAACGCACAGTTCCTCGGCATCCTCGCCGCCGTGCTGCGCGGCGTCGGGCTCGCCATCGGACTGGTCTGCCTCTACGCCCTGGTGCAAGCGCTCGCGATCACCGCGCGCGAGCGCCGAGGCGCGGTCGCGGTCCTGCGGGCGTCCGGCGGGGATCAGACGACGGTCGCGCTCGTGCTCGCGGGCGCAGCGCTCGCCGTCGCCGGCCCGGCCGCGCTCGCCGCGGTTGTGCTCGAGCGCGCAGCGCTCGGCCCGCTGGTCGGATCCTTCGCCGCCGGCTTCGCCTCGTTGAAGCTGGTGCCGACGCCGGCGCAGGTCTTGCTCGTGGTGGCCGGCCTGATCGCGCTGGCCGCCGCGGCGACCACCCTCGTCGCGCGGCGTGTGATGCGCGAACCCATCGTGGTGGGGCTACGGGAGGAATGATGCGCGCCGCGATCGCCGCCTGCCTTGGCGCGGCCGCCCTCGCCGCCGGGTGCGGCGCGGACCGTCACGCCGACCCGCCGCCGGGCTCGACGCGGGTCGCGACGCTCGTCGACGGCGACGGCGACGGTGTGCTCGAGCGCGGCCCGGGCGAGCCGCTGCGCGACCGCAGCGAGCTGGGCGGCGGCGGCAGGCCGATCGCGACGCTCGCCACCTTCGCGCAGATCACCGACGCCCACGTGCGCGACGAGGAGTCGCCCGCGCGGGTGCCCTTCCTCGACCGGCTCGGAGGCGCCTTCAGCCCCGTCTTCCGCCCCCAGGAGGCGCTGACCGCGCAGGTCCTCGCTGCCGCCGTCCGCTCGCTCAACCGACTGCACCCCCAGGCCGTGGCCGTCACGGGCGACCTCGCCGACAACGCACAGGCCAACGAGCTGGACGCCGCCCGCACCGTCCTCACGGGCGGCAGCGTGCACCCCGACTCCGGCGCCGCGGGCTACGCAGGCGTGCAGGAGACGGACAACCCGGACCCCTTCTACTACCGCCCCGACAACGACCCCCCGCGCCACCCCGGGCTGCTCGACGCCGCGCAACGGGCCTTCGATGCGCCCGGCCTCGAAACGCCCTGGTACCCCGTGCTCGGCAACCACGACTTACTCGCCCAAGGCGAGGCTCCGCCGACGCCGGCGATCCAGGCGGTGGCGACCGGCCACCGCCTGGTCGAGTCGCTCGACCCGGGCGTGCGGCCCAACGCCCACACCAACGCCGAGGCGGCGGTCGCTGCGGTGCTCGCGAGCAGGCTGCCCGAACGCACCCGGACGGTGCCCTCCGATCCCGCACGGCACCTCCTGAGCCCAGCCGAGACGCTCCGGCGGCTCGGCCGCCGCGGGCGCGACGGGGGCCGGCTCGACTACACGTTCGACATCGGCGCCTCCGTGCGCGGCATCGTGCTTGACGTCGTCGACCGCGCGGGCGGCGAGCGCGGCCTCGTCACACGGGCGCAGGTCGATTGGCTGCGCGCCGAGTTGCGGCGCGCAGGCCGGCGCTACGTGGTCGTCCTCTCCCACCAGCCGCTTACACGGTCGGAGGGAGGGGAGGCCGCGCTCAGCGCGCTCGACGCGGCGCCGCGTGTGGTCGCTGCGATCGCCGGCCACCGCCACCGCAATTCGATCACCCCGCGCCGCTCGGGCCCGTACTGGCTCGTTGAGACGGCGTCACTCGTCGACTTCCCGCAGCAGGCGCGCTTCTTCCGCCTCGTCCGGACCGCCGGCGGTGGTGTCGCGCTGGACACGTGGATGGTCGACCACGACGGCGCGGGCCTCGCCGCCGTCTCGCGTGAACTCGCCTACCTCGACGCCCAGGGCGGCCGGCCCCGGGGCTTCGCCGGCCGCCCTGAGGACCGCGACGCTCGCCTCTGGCTGCCGCCCCCGAGCACCTAGAACTGATCTGCGCCTCGACGGTGCCGCACAGGGGGCTGGCCAGGACGCAACACCTCGCCGCCCGCTGCCTGCGGTCTGCCCGGCTGCCGGTGTGGCTGCGACCGCGACCGTCGTGGAGTTCTTGCCGGCGCTGATCGCCAGCGCATCAGCGCAGCGGACCTCGCGTGGTTGCAGCATGACGGGGTCATTGAGCTGCCCCCTTTCTCGGTCATCTCCCGGCCGTTTCGACCGCGGGTGTAGACGACGCCCTTGGGCTTCCCGGTGGTCCCCGACGTGTAGCCGGCCTCGGCCGGGAGTAGGCAGAGACTGGGCGCTATTCGCATTCATTCCACATCCGCGTCCGCAGCCGACCTCAGATGGCCACCTGTGTCCATCGGCAGTCCACGGCGCGCGGGACACGACGCTCGCGAGGTAGATTCAAGCGACTGTGGCGGACCCCGCCAACGCCGGCCCCTCGGACGCGATTCGGATTCTGCTCGTCGACGATCACGCGATGGTGCGTAGTGGCTTGCGGCTCCTCCTGGAGGAGGAAGATGACTTCAGCGTCGTCGCCGAAGCGGGGGACGTGGATGGCGCGTTGCGGTGCACGCGGGCATACCGGCCGAAGGTCATTCTGCTCGACCTCAACATGCCGGGCAGAGCAAGCCTTCCTGCGATCCCCGACCTTCTCGAAGCTGTGCCGGAAACGACGGTGGTCGTGATGACTCAGCACGATGACCCCGAGTTTGCGCGCATGGCGCTGCTCGGCGGCGCGAGCGGCTTCGTTCTCAAGGAGGCTGCGCAATCGGAGCTCGTGGACGCGGTGCGTGCAGCCGCCGCCGGCCGCACCTACCTCAATCCGAATCTCGGCGCACGATTGGTGACCGTCCCGGCCCAGCCGCTGACCGCGCCCGACGCCCAGGAGGAAGGAGAGGCCGAGCTCGCGGTCGGCTCGACCTTCGCTGCTCACCGCATCGACGCGGTCGCGGGACGAGGTGGAATGGGGGTGGTCTATCGCGCCACGGACCTCACCCTCGACCGGCCGGTCGCACTGAAGCTCCTGGTGCCGAGCCTGGCCCGGGATCCTGTCTTCCGCGCCCGCTTCGAGCGCGAGTGCCGGCTCGCCGCGGCGCTGGATCACCCGCACGTCGTCCAGATCTTCCACGCAGGCGCAGAGCGCGGAGCGCTCTACCTCACCATGCGCTACGTCGAGGGGACCGACCTACGGTCGCTGCTCGCCGAGGAGCGACGGCTCGAGCCGTCGCGCGCAGTCGACATCGTTGCTCAGGTCGCAGAGGCGTTGACAGCAGCCCACCGCCATGGGCTCGTCCATCGCGACGTCAAGCCTGCCAACGTCCTCATCGCCACGCGCGACGGACACGAGCACGCCTTTCTCACCGATTTCGGGATCACCACGGACCGCATGGGAACAGCGAGCCTCACGCAGACCGGCTTCGCGGTGGGCACCGCCGACTACATGGCCCCCGAACAGGCCCAAGGCGTTGACGTCGACTCCCGCGCCGACATCTACGCTCTCGGATGCGTCCTCTACCGAGCGCTCGCGGGGACTGTGCTCTACGACAAGGACAGCGACGTGGAGAAGCTGTGGGCGCACATCCATGAACCGCCTCCCGGCCTGCTCGACGTGCGGCCTGAGCTTCCCCGATCACTCGCGGATGCAGTCGAACGCGCGTTGGCTAAAGCTCCAGGCGACCGGCAGCAGACAGCCGGAGAACTCGCGCGCGAGGCGCGCGCCGCAGTCGCGGCGTAGTCGCATCGCTTCAGGCCGCTCACGACGACGACCACTCCGGCCGCGCCGATCATGTTCGGGATGGCGTCGACTGCGCCCTTGACTCTGAGTCGCTCAGCCGGTCCCCAGTGCGCGGCACCTCGCTGGCTGGCGCGGAGACCACGACGAAGCGCTAGCTCGCCGAGCGCCGTCAGACCATGCCGTAGAAACGAAGCACGACTGCACCCCGCACACAGCGATGCCGGCTGGCGTAGATGTCGCCCTCCTCGTTGCGCCAGTACCTGATCGCGCAGCGAAACCCCTGCAGCCGCCTCGGCATCGGACCCCGCCGCGCCTTCTTGGCATACGCGCGGATGAAAGCGCGCGCACCTCGACAGCTCGTGTGTCGCGCGGAGACCCACTTGAAGAAGCCGTTCCACGCCGTCACGGTCGGGCACCTCACGTAACCCGACGGCACGTCGTATCGAGGCCGCTCCGCACCGAGGGCGGGCGAAACACCGAGCGCGAGTGCCAAGCCAACCACCAGTGCGCCCGTTGTCCGCATGCATGCCGTCCGACTCGTAGTTCCACCACCACCATGTCCCGGCGGACCGCACTGTGTCATTAGGTCAGCTCCATCCACGAGCGCCGGCGCCGGAGCGGTTGGGCAGTCGCTTCATGCCGCGAGCCTGGGGGTGAGCGCCGCCGCGCCCGGGAGCAGGTCGGGAAATGTCTGCCAGAACAGCGTGGCGCGCGCGCCGTAGAGAGCGGACGCCATCGTGTACGCGCCCAGCCGAACGCTATCGACGATGCGGTCGCGATCGATGCTGAACCGAGGCACCAGACGGCTACCCGGCGGTACGGCTATCTGCCGCACGAGCGCGAGACCGGGCGATCGCTGCGCCCCGCGCTCAAGCTCGGCCGCGTCGCGGTTGTAGCGCTCGCTGCAGCTGCGCAACAGCGGCACGAGCTCAGGATGGGCGCGAGCGACCGTCCGCTCTGCGAGCCTGCCTGGCCTGGGTGCGCGATAGCTCGCGTCTCGCGAGCGCAGGACGAGCACATGAGTCGCTCCCTCGCGCAACGCCGTGGGATACGGGATCGCCTCCAGCAGGCCCCCGTCCACCGTCGGTTCCCCCCGGTACGTCGGCGGCGCGCCGGTCAGAACCGGGATCGAGCAGCTCGCCCGAGCGGCGGCCAGGACGTCCGCCGCGCTGTCGAAGTCCTGCAGCACCCGGAGCTCCGCCCGCGACGCCGACACCGCAACCGCACGGAACTCGGGGCCGAGCGCCAACCCGGTATCGGAGAGCGGTCTGCTCCGGGCGATCACCTCATCGAAGAGGAAGTCGAGATCGAGCACGGGCCGGCCCCGCAGCGCGCGCGATGGATCGATGAAGGCCCGGCATGCGCAGTCCTCGAAGCTGGTGGCCCAGAGCGACGCCTGGCCAGCCGCCGCGAAGCAGCCGGACAGCGCTCCCGACGAACAGCCGTACACACGGTCCACGGAGGACATCAGGCCGGTCGCCTCGAGCACGAGGCACATGCCGGCTGAGACCGCACCCCGCATCCCTCCGCCTTCCACCACAAGCGAGACGACGTGCGGATCCGCCCGGCAGCGCGGACGGCTGTGCGCAGCTGCGCGCGCCAGCAGCAGCCCGAGCATTGGGTCGTCCGCTGCCGCGGTGGCCGGTGGAAGGAGCGGCCTCACGCTGCCGACCCTCCCAAGCACAACGTGTCCGCGTCTTCCCCCGAAAGGGGGGCTCCGTCGGGATTCACGCCGGCCCCGGGCCGGCGCACCGCAGGTCCGATCCCCGACGACTTCCCGCAGCGATCACTGCCCGCGGTTCCTTAAGCGCGAGCGGAACAGGCAGCGGCGGGATGTCGACCGCTCGGCTGTCGGGGCCCCGGCGCCTCTAGCTCCCGGCGTTCGAGGCACCACTCCAGATGAGGTCATCGACCTTCGGCGCGGACCGCGCGAAGCCGGCCTTCTTGGTCTCGTCGGCGATGAGCTGGATCGTCGTCGAGGCCGCCACGGCGGCCAGGGAGATCACCGACGCGAACCCGGCGTGCTGGAGGCTGGTTCAGGAGACGCTCGACCGTGACGTCGAGCTCGTCTCGCACGAGAACTTCAAAGAGAGATCGGCGCACGCACGCGCGGTCATCCGCACCGGCGAGGCGACCCCTTGCGCAAACGTCCTCCTACGTTGCGGAGTCCCATTCGCGTAGCGAGACGAAGCGATTGGGTGCCGCGGGGTCCCAGCGCCCGACCCGCGCGGCACGCACGCGGGGAGGATCGCCGAGGGCAGGCGTCTGTGTGAGAACCTCCCACGGCCTCCCGGCGTACTACAGACCGATGCCGCACGGAGCCGAGGCATAGGACGTGCTCGACGACGCACACGCGTTCTGGCTGCGCGCGCCGGGGCGTGGGGAGATCCGCCCGGTCGCGCTGCCCGAGCCGGGGCGCGGCGACGTGGTGGTCCGCACGCTGCGGTCCGGCATCAGCCGCGGCACCGAGACGCTGGTGTTCCGGGGCGGCGTGCCGCCGAGCCAGTACGCCGCGATGCGCGCGCCGTTCCAGGACGGGGACTTGCCGGGGCCGGTCAAGTACGGCTACCTCAACGTCGGCGCCGTCGAGCAGGGGCCGCCGGAGCTGCGCGGCCGCACGGTCTTCTGCCTGTACCCGCACCAGACGGCCTACGTGGTGCCGGCCGGCGCCGTGACCGTCGTGCCCGACGAAGTGCCGGCCGCGCGCGCCGTGCTCGCCGGCACGGTCGAGACCGCCGTCAACGCCCTGTGGGATGCGGCTCCGCTGGTCGGCGACCGCGTCGCCGTCGTCGGCGCCGGAATGGTGGGCTGCTGCGTCGCCCGCCTGCTCGCCCGGTTTCCGGCGGTCGAGGTCACGCTCGTCGATGTCGACGCGTCACGGGCCGAGGTCGCGACCGCGCTGGGCGCCGGCTTCGCGGGGCCGGACGACGCCGCCGGCGGGTGCGACCTGGTCGTGCACACGAGCGCGACGTCGGCCGGGCTCCAGTGCTCGCTCGAGCTGCTCGCGCCCGAGAGCACGGTGCTTGACCTCAGCTGGTACGGCGACGCCGAGGTGCGGCTCTCGCTGGGCGGCGCGTTCCACGCGGGCCGCCTTGGGCTGCGCGCCAGCCAGGTCGGGACGGTGTCCCCGGCCCGGAGCGCGCGCCGCACGACGGCCGACCGGCTGGCCCTCGCGCTCGACCTGCTGCGCGACCCTGCGTTCGATGTGCTCGTCACCGGCGAGTCGCGCTTCGACGAGCTGCCCGGCGTCATGGCGCGCCTGGCCGCGGGGAGCCTGCCGGCGCTCTGCCACACCATCACCTACGACAGGGCGTAGCGCGTGTTCAGCGTGACCATCCGCGACCACATGATGATCGCCCACAGCCTGCGCGGCGAGGCGTTCGGGCCCGCGCAGCGCCTGCACGGCGCGACGTACGTCGTCGACGCCAGCTTTCGCCGCGCGACCCTCGACGCCGACGGCATCGTGGTCGACATCGGCCGCGCAGCCGAGGCGCTGCGCGCCGTGGTGGCCGAGCTCGGCTACCGCAACCTCGACGACGAGGTGGACTTCGCGGGCATGAACACCACCACCGAGGCGCTCGCCCGAGTCGTTGCTGACCGGCTCGCCGACCGCGCGCGGGCAGGCGCCCTGGGCGACGCCGCGCGGGAGCTCGATGGGCTGGTGGTCACGTTGCACGAGTCCCCCGTCGCGTGGGCGAGCTACGAGCGGCCGCTGTGACTGCGATCCACGTCATCGTCCCGGAGAGCATCGACGACCCGGCGCGGCCGAGCGGTGGCAACACATACGACCGCCAGATCTGCCGAGGGCTCGCCGCGCTCGGCTGGGCGGTGCACGTACACACCGCCCCCGGCGCCTGGCCGCGGCCCGGCGAGGCGGGGCACGCCGCCCTCGCGCGCGCCGTCCGGCGGATCCCGGACGGCGGCGTAGTGCTGCTCGACGGGCTGATCGCGTCCGCCGCCCCCGAGGCGCTCGTGCCGGAGGCGCGCCGGATGCGGCAGATCGTGCTCGTGCACATGCCGCTGGGCCACCGCCCGCCGGACGACGAGGCCGGCGCGGTACGGACGCGCGAGCGCGAGGTCCTCGCGGCGGCCGCCGCCGTCGTCACGACCAGCGCATGGACCCGGCGGCGGCTGGGGGAGCTGTACGCGCTGCCGGCCGACCGAGTGCACGTGGCCGAGCCTGGCGTCGACGCCGCCGGCCTCGCGCCTGGGACCGCGGCCGGCGACGCGTTGCTCTGCGTCGCGGCGGTGACGCCCGACAAGGGGCACGACGTTCTGCTCGACGGGCTCGCGACCGCGACGGACCTGTCCTGGCGCTGCGCGTGCGTGGGCAGCCTCGACCGGGACCCGGCGTTCGCCGACGGCGTGCGGCGCCGCGCGCGGGACAGCGGGCTGCGCGACCGGGTGCGCTTCCCGGGACCGCGCACCGGCGCGGAGCTCGACCGCGCGTACGCCGCCGCGGACCTGTTTGTGCTCGCCTCACACGCCGAGACGTACGGCATGGTCGTCACCGAGGCCCTGGCCCGCGGCCTGCCGGTCCTGGCCGCCGAGGTCGGCGGGATCACCGAGGCCCTCGGGCACGGCGAGGACGGTACCCGGCCGGGGCTGCTGGTTCCGCCTGGCGACCCGGCAGCCCTCGGCGCCGCGCTGCGGCGCTGGCTCGGCGACGCCGAGCTGCGCGGGCGCCTACGGCGAGCCGCCCGGGAGCGGCGCGCGTTGCTGCGTGGGTGGCCGGCCACCACGTCCGTCCTCACCGGCGTCCTCGCGGGAGTGGCGCGATGAGCGCCGAGGCCGTCAGGGTCAGCCCGGAGTGGCTCGTCCTGCGCGAGCCGGCCGACGCGGCGGCGCGCTCGGGCGAGCTCGCCGAGCGCCTCGGGCGGCACCTTCCCGCGGCCGGCCGCCTCGTGATCCACGATCTCGGCGGCGGCAGCGGCGCAATGGGCCGCTGGCTCGCGCCGCGGCTCCCCGGGCCGCAGCACTGGGTGGTACACGACCGGGACACACGCCTGCTGGAGCTCGCCGTCGCCGCCGCCCCGGGTCTGGCCGCCGACGGGGCCGCGGTCACCGTCGAGGCGAGGCGGTCCGACATCACCCGGCTGGCGGCGGGCGATCTCGCCGGCGCGAGCCTCATCGCCGCCTCGGCGCTGCTCGACATGCTGACCGCGGACGAGCTGGCCGGGATGCTCGGCGCCTGCACCGGAATCGGGCGTCCTCTGCTGCTCGCGCTGACGGTCGTCGGTCGCGTCGCCCTGATACCGACGGATCCCCTGGACGGGCGCATGGCCGCCGCCTTCAACGCCCGCCAACGGCGCACGACGACGGCGGGCCGCCTGCTCGGTCCGGACGCCGTCGCGGCCGCCGTCGATGAGCTCCGCAGGACGGGCGCCGAGGTCCTCGTCCGGCCGAGCCCCTGGCGCCTCGATGCGGCCCACGCCAACCTGGCGGCCGAGTGGTTCGGCGGGTGGGTCGCCGCCGCCTGCAGGCAGGAGCCCGCGCTGGCCGCCGAGGCCGGCGCCTACCGGGACCGGCGCCTGGCGCAGGCGGCCGCCGGGGAGCTCGCCGTCACCGTCGACCATGCCGACCTGCTGGTGCTGCCGTGACGACCGCCGTCCACGCCGGGCGCAGCACCACGAGCCGCCGGGCCGCGTGGATGGGGGCCCACCTCGCCGCCGCCGCCGTGACGCTCGCCGTCCTGGCCTGGCGCCTGGGAACCGGCCCGTTCCTCGACGGCCTGCGCGCGGTCGACGGCGGGGCGCTGGCGGCCGCGTCAGGCCTCGCGGTGCTGACCACCGTGTGCTGCGCCTGGCGCTGGAGGACCGTGGCCCGCGGCCTCGGCGTCGACCTGCCGCTCGGTACGGCGGTCGCCGCGTACTACCGCTCGCTCTTCCTCAACGTCACGCTGCCCGGAGGGGTGGTGGGCGACGTCCACCGCGGGGTCAGCCACGGCCGCGACACGGGCGACGTCGGCCGCGGGCTGCGCGCCGTGGCGTGGGAGCGCTCGGCCGGGCAGGTCGTGCAGGTCGTCCTCACAGTCGCCGTGCTCCTCGTCCTGCCGTCGCCCGTGCGGGCGATCGTGCCGCTCGTCGCGCTGGCGCTCCTAACGGCGGCAGCCGGCGTCGCGCTGGCGATGCGGGTGCGGCCCGCGATCGGCGGGTCTCGGTGGGGGCGACTGCGCAGCGCCGCGGCCCGCGACCTGCGGGACGGGCTGCTCGCCGGGCGGGCGTGGCCGGCCGTCGCGCTCGCGTCGGTGCTGGTCGTCGCGGGCCACGCGGTCACGTTCCTGATCGCCGCGCGGACCGCGGGGGCGACCGCGCCGCCGTCCCGGATGCTGCCGCTGGCGCTGCTCGTGATACTGGCCGGGGCGCTGCCCAACGTCGGCGGCTGGGGTCCGCGCGAGGGCGTGACGGCTTGGGCGTTCGCCGCCGCCGGCCTGGGCGCGTCGCGCGGGGTCACCACCGCGGTCGTCTACGGCGTGATGGTGTTCGTCGCCAGCCTGCCGGGCGCCGCCGTCCTCGTGGCGGCCTGGGTGTGCCGCACCCGGTCGGCGCTGTGGCACGGGCGGCCACCCTTGGGCGGGCTCGGGGTCCTCGCGCGCCGGGACGGAGCCTCGGATGCCTGACCGCCCGTACACCATGCTGAGCTGCAGCGTGTCGCTCGACGGCTACCTCGGCGACCAGACCCCGCGCCTCGCGCTGTCCAACGAGGCGGACTTCGACCGGGTCGACGAGGTGCGCGCCTCCTGCGACGCGATCATGGTCGGCGCGGTCACGGTGCGCACCGACAATCCGCGGCTGCTCGTGCGCTCGCAGGCCCGCCGCGACGAGCGCGCGGCCCGTGGGCTCCCGTCGTCTCCGATGAAGATCACCGTGACCGACCGGGTGGACCTCGACGCGCGCTCGAACTTCTTCAACACCGGCGAGACCGAGAAGCTCGTCTACACCTCGAGCCCGCGAGTGGCCGACGCCCGCGCGCGGCTCGGGCCCGTGGCGACGATCGTGGACGGCGGCCCGCGCGTGCGGATGCACCGGCTCAGCGAGGACCTCGCCGACCGCGGCGTGGAGCGGCTCATGGTCGAGGGCGGCGGCGTCGTGCACACCCAGTTCTTGGCCGACGACCTCGTCGACGAGCTGCAGCTGGTGGTCGCGCCCTTCTTCGTCGGCGACTCGAGCGCCCCGCGCTTCGTGAGCGACGGGCGCTTCCCGTGGAACGCGGGGCGGCGCGCGACGCTCGCCGAGGCGCGCCAGATCGGCGACGTGGTGCTGCTGCGCTACGCGCTCTCGCCCCGGTTCCGGGACGGATGAACGAGGCACGGTGAGAGCGAATCTGACGGGTCCGGCGACCGGGTCGATCGCCCAGGTACTGGTGCTCGCCGTCCTGGCGGGGACCGCCGGGCTCGGCGCGGCCGGCTGGGTCATCGGCGTCGCCTGCGCCGTGACGATGGCGGCTGCGCTGGCACGCGGTCTCGCGCGCGGTTCCGGTGACCGGCTGGGGCCGGCGTCCTGGGTGACGCTCGCCCGGGCCACGCTCGCCGTCGGCGTCGCCGCGCTGGCCGCGGACTCAGTCACGCGCGACACTCCGGTCGCGCTGCTCGTCACGCTCGCCGCCGTCGCGCTCGCGCTGGACGCAGTCGACGGATGGGTGGCGCGGCGCACCGGGACGGCGTCCGCGCTGGGCGCGCGCTTCGACGGCGAGGTCGACGCGTTCCTGATCCTCGCCCTCAGCGTCTACGTCGCCCCCGCGTCCGGCGCGTGGGTGCTGGCGATCGGGGCGGCGCGCTACCTCTTCCTCGCCGGCGAGTGGCTGCTGCCGTGGATGCGCGCGCCGCTGCCGCCGCGCCGCTGGCGCAGGCTCGTCGCGGCGGCGCAGGGGATCGCGCTCACGATCGCGGCCGCCGAGGTGCTGCCCCGGGCACTCACGCAGGCCCTCCTGCTCGCCGCGCTCGCCGCGCTGGCGGCGTCGGTCGGCGAGTGCACGTGGTGGCTGTGGCGCGGCCGGGACGCCGCGCGCGATCAGGTGCCGGAGGGCGACGTCGGTCAGCCCGAGCGCGGGCCGCTGCGCACGGGCATCGCCCTGGCGACCGGGGTCCTCGCCCTCCTGCTCGTCTGGGCCGCCCTCGTCACGCCGAACCACACGAGCCAACTCACCGTCGGCGCGTTCGCGCGACTTCCTCTCGAGCTCCTCATCGTCGTCGCCCTGGCCGTCCTGCTCCCCGCCACCCCGCGCCGCGTGCTGGCCGTGGTCGTAGGAGCGGTGCTGAGCGTGCTCGTGCTCGTGAAGGTCCTCGACATCGGCTTCTTCACGGCGTTCGACCGGCCGTTCAAGCCCGTCGACGACTCGAGCTACGTGGGGATCGGCATCGAGACGCTCCGCGACGCGATCGGCAGCTCGAGCGCGGACCTCGTCGTCGCCGTCGCGGTCGTGCTCCTCGTCGCGCTCCTCGCGCTCCCGGTCCTGGCGCTGCAGCGCGTGACGCGGGTCGCGGCCGGCCACCGCGGCTGGGCGCTCCGGGCGGCGGCGGTGCTGGGCGTGGTCTGGGTGGCCCTCCGCGTCGTCGGCGCGCCGGTCGCCTCCTCGAGCGCCGCCGCCCTGGCCGTCGACGAGGTGCAGGCGGTGCGGACCGGCCTGGAGGATCGCGCGGCGCTCGCCCGCAAGCTCGCCCACGACCGCTTCCGCGCCACTCCGGGCAACCGGCTGCTGACCGGCCTGCGGGGCAGGGATGTCCTGCTCGTGCTCGTCGAGAGCTACGGGCGGGTCGCGGTCCAGGGCTCGTCATTCTCGCCCCGCGTCGACGCCGTGCTCGACCGGGGTACCGCGCAGCTGCGGGCCGCCGGCTTCTCCTCGCGCAGTGCCTTCCTCACCTCGCCGACCTTCGGCGGCCTCAGCTGGCTGGCGCATTCCACCCTGCAGTCGGGGGTCCGGGTCGACGGCCAGCGGCAGTACGACCAGCTCGTCCAGAACAACCGCCTCACCCTCACCCGGGCGTTCAAGCGCGCCGGGTGGCGGGCGGTCGGCGCCATGCCGGCGAACCACCGGGCGTGGCCTGAGGGCTCGACCTTCTACCACTACGACAACATCTACGACCGGCGCAACCTCGGCTACCGCGGCCCGAGCTTCGGCTTGCCCCCGATGCCCGACCAGTACACCCTTCTGGCTCTGCACCGCCTCGAGCTCGCCAAGCGTCACCGGCCGCCGCTCTTCGCCGAGGTCGACCTCATCTCGAGCCACGCGCCGTGGACGCGCATCCCCCGGCTCATCTCCTGGGACGACGTCGGGGACGGCTCGATCTTCGACCGCATCCCGGCGGAGGAGTCCACGCGGGCCGCGCTCTTCGGCGATGCCGAGCGGGCCCGCGCCGCCTACGGGCATTCGATCGAGTACTCGCTGAGCACGCTCTTCTCGTTCGTGCGGCGCTACGGCGACGACAACCTCGTGCTCGTCGTCCTGGGCGACCATCAGCCAGCGACGCTCGTCACCGGCCAGGGCGCCGGCCACGACGTGCCGATCTCGGTCATCGCCCACGACCCGAAGGTCATCGACCAGATCGCCGGGTGGGGCTGGCACGACGGCATGCGGCCGGGCGCGCGGGCGCCGGTCTGGCCGATGAACGCGTTCCGTGACCGCTTCCTCACGGCGTTCGGCTCGTCGCCGGCGGGCGGCTGACGCCGCCATGGAGCAGGACGACCGCGCGCCGTTCGACCGGGCGCTGCACCGCGCGCGCGTGTCGGCGTACGTCCCCGGCGAGTTCGTCGGGCAGGAGAGCTTCATGAGCGCCGGCGAGATCCGGGCACTGGCTGCGCAGATCGGCGTCGGCCCCGGGGTCACGGTGCTGGACCTGTGCTGCGGCATCGCCGGGCCTGGGCGGTTCCTCACGCGTGAGCTGGGCTGCGCCTACCTGGGGGTGGACGCCAGCGCGAGTGCCGTCGCCATCGCCCGCGAGCGCGCGAGCGACCTGCCCTGCCGCTTCGCGATCGCGCAGATCCCGCCCCTCCCAGCCGGTCCGTTCGACGTCGTGCTCCTGCTCGAGACGATGCTCCGCTTCGAGGACAAGGAAGCGCTGGTACGCGAGATCACCGCGGCGCTCCGGCCCGGCGGGCGGTTCGCCTTCACGCTCGAGGAGGGGCCGCCGCTCACGGCGGCCGAGCGGGCGGCGATGCCCGACGCCGACACGGTCTGGCTCACCCCGCTCGACGAGTTGGCCAGGTCTCTGGATCAGGCCGGGCTCGTCGTCACGTGGCAGGAGGACCACAGCCGCGCGCACCGCGCGATGGCGCAGGCGCTGGCGGACGCGTTCGCCGCGGACGCCGAGGACATCGCCGCGCAGATCGGCCGACGGGCGCTGCACGAGCTGCTCACCGCCCACCATCTGTGGATCGAGTGGCTGGACGTGGAGCGGGTGCGGAAGCTCGCGCTGGTGGCGGAGCGGGCCTAGGAGGGCGCCGACGACGAGTGCCGGACCACCCAGGCCTCGGCCGACTTCATGCGGAGCCACTATCGCGACGTGGCGGCGGTGGTCATCGGACGGCGGCTGTTCGACCTGACCAACGGCTGGGACGGCAAGCCGGCCGCCGGCGAGCACGTCTTCGTCGTCACCCATCAGCCGCCGACGGACTGGGAGCACGCCGACACCGCACCGTTCACCTTCGTCGACGGCGTCGAGAAGGCCATCGCCGCCGCCCAGGAGTTCGCCGGCGACCGGGTCGTCGACGTGGCCGCCGGTCAGATCGGCAGCCAGGCGCTCAAGCTCGGGCTGATCGACCAGGTGGTCGTCAACCAGGTCCCGGTGGTCTTCGGCTCCGGCGGCCCGTTCTTCGCCACCGGCGCCCTCGCCGAGCCGCTGCGGTTGGAGAACCCGGCGACGATCGTGCCAGGCGATCGCGTCACCCACCTGGTCTACGACGTCAGCCGCTGAAGCCGGCGACTCGCTGGATCGCATGGGACGACCCAGGACCAGGTTGGGCCCCGGGGCTCTCGCGCGCCTGCAGACCGCTCGTTAGCGTCGCCGGGCATGCAGGCCGTGCGATCAGCGGGAGTCCGGCCCGTGCTGCGGGCGACCGGCGCCGGTGTCGCATCGGCGCTGCTGGCGCTGCTCGTGTTCGTGCGCGGCGTGTTCGAGCTGGTCGATCCCGTCGCTCCGGATGTGGCGCAGGTCGGCGCCGGTTCGCTGATCGTGTTCGCGGCGGCCGCGCTCGGCGGGGCCGTCGGAGCCTGGCAGGCGGCACTGGCGGGCGTCCCGACCCGCCGTGAGATCGTCGTGGTCGGGGCCGCCTGCCCCGGATTGGCGTTTGCCGCGGCCAGCCTCGTGCTCTCCATCTCGGAGTCCGTCGACCCGGGACGGGCGCTCCTGGAGCTGGCGATGGTCGCAGCCGGCGCCGGCGCGGGAGCCTGGGCGCTTCCCGCCGTCGCGCTGATGCTCGCCCGGCTGCGCGGCACGCGCGGCCAGACCTCCGCCGAGTACATGGGGGCGCTCCTGCTCGTCGCCGTCATCGTCGCGGCGCTGGTGTCGGGGCTTCCGGCGCGGATCGCCGACCGGACGTCGAGCGCTGTCGAGGCGCTCGCCGGGGGAGGCGGACCGACGGCGCAGGTGAGCGGCGCGGGCGGGGACAAGCCCGGGGAAGCCGTCGTCAATCCGACCGCGGACGACGACGGCGACGGCTTGAACAACGAGGAGGAGGCCGCGCTGGGCACCGATCCCGGCTCGGCGGACTCCGACGGTGACGGTGTGTCCGACGACGACGAGTTTTCCCGCGGCACCGACCCCTCGAAGGGCGTCGCGCCGCTCACGGAGGAGAACCTGGGCAAGCCATGGGAGCGGATCGGGATCTCCGAGGACGAGTGGAAGTCGCTCGAGAAGTCCATCCTCGACGAGGTCAACCCCGGCGGCCTCGAGGGCTTCCTTCTCGGCGACGCGGCCGGCAGCCTGGCGCTCGATGAGAACGGCGAGCTGACGCTCGTCCCGCCCGGCGCGATGCTGTACGTCGAGGACGGGAAGCTGAAGATCGCCGAGCTGCAGGAGAACGGCATCGGCGGCGGCCTGGTGAAAGGACTGGCCAAGATCCTGGGCGCCGGCGGGAGGGGCTCGAGCGCAGCCGTGAAGAGTGCGCTGGAGAAGCTGCCGGCCAGCCTGCGAACCCGTCTGGCGGCAGCGGGCGTCCTCCGCGGCACCGAGACCGCCACGACGACGCTGCCCCGATTCCAACCCGGCCGCTGGCTCCCGCACTTCGAGAAGCACGCCGCCGAGTTCGGCTACCGGACGCCGGTCGAGTACCTGCGCGGGGCCCGCGCTCTCGTCGGCCGCAGCGGGGTCCAGACGTTCACGCGCACCAACGGCGACAAGCTCTTCTACGATGCGGCCCGCAACGAGTTCGCCGTGATGAAGCCGGACGGCGTGCTCCGGACCTACTTCCGGCCGCAGAACGGCAGCGAGTACTGGAGAATCCAGACCGGCGGATGAGCGCACGTCTCAACCTCACCCGGGAGGAGCGCGAGGAGCTCGCGCGCCTGCTCGCCGAGCTGGCGGCACGCACGGATCGCGAGGATTCACTCGACGCGATGCTCGGCCGGTGGACCGCATTCGTGACCACGGTCGAGCGCGGGTACGAGGACTCGATCTACGAGTACACGAACGACCTCTCGGTCCGCGATCGCCTCGAGGGCGTCGCTGCGGGAGCCGGCCCGGCACTGCGCGCCAAGCTCCACGGCGCGCTCGCCGAGGACGACCGCCGCTTCGCGGCGGCGACGCAGGAGGCCGACCGCCCGCTCGGCGAGTTCGCCGAGGGGGGCCCATCGTGGTGGCGCCGCGTGCCGCGACGCCGCGTCGGCGAACTGGCCGAGGACCTCGATGCGCTCGGGTAGCCGCCCGACGGGACTGCGGTCCTACTCGCATGCATAGGACGTATCTGACACTCGGGTGACCAGGACGGCTCAGGCCGCACTCGCCGCCGGCTCCGCGTAGCGCTCGGTCGCCGTTCGGTTCACCCGGCCGGGGATGAGCAGCACGGAGAGCGCCGCGACGACCGCGCCGATCGCGCTCACGAGGAAGGCGATCTTGAATCCGGCGGCTCCGGGCAGTCCGCCGGCGAGCACGTGCGCGGCGATGATGCTGCCGGCGACCTGCGCCCCGATCGCGGAGCCGATGTTGCGCATGACCGTGTTGGTCCCGGTGGCCTCACCCGTCTGCTGCTCGTCGACCGCGACGACGATCAGGTTGGGGATCGCGGCAAAGGCGGCACCGACGCCCACGCTCATGACGCAGCTCCACAGGACGACCAGGCCGACGGAGTCGTGGGCGAGTGCCATGCCGAGCAGGGCGCCCGCGGTGGTGAGACAGCCGGCGAGGAACGGCGGCTTGGAGCCACGGCGCTCCCCGACGCGGCCGACGATCGGGGCGACGAGCAGGGAGAACAGGCTCCCGGGAGCGAGGAGCAGGCCCGCCTCGGTGGCCGACAGGCCGAAGCCGACCGTGCCGCCTGCGGGGAGCTGAGCGAGCTGGGGAACCAGCACGAACGTGCTGATCATGGCCGAGCCGATCAGGACGGTTGAGATGTTCGTCGTCAGGACGGGTCGGCGCGCGAAGGTCCGCATGTCGACCAGCGGCTGGGGTGTCCGGCGCTCGAACGCGCCGAACAGGACCAGCACGACCACACCGGCGGCGATGAGCCCGAGCGTCTGAGCTGACGCCCAGCCCCAGTCGCCGCCGCGCGAGATGGCGATCAGCAGGGCGGTCAGGCCGACCGCGAGAATGCCTGCCCCGGCGAGGTCGACGCGCCCGGGCGTGCGCACCGGCGACTCGGGGACGAAGAGACGGATGGTGATCGTCGCCAGCACGCCCATGACGGCGGCGACCAGGAAGATCCAGTGGTAGCCGGGCCCGTCGACGAGGACGCCGCCGAGCGGCAGACCGACGCCGGCGCCGACGGCGGCGATGGCGCCCAGCAGCGCGATGCCGGTCGGGACCTTTTCCTTGGGGAACTCGTCGCGGATGATGCCGAACGAGAGTGGGAAGACGCCGCCGCCGAGGCCCTGGAGACCGCGGCCGACGATCATCAGGTTGAGCGAGTCGGCGAACGCACAGACGACCGAGCCGACGGCGAAGAGCGCGAGCGAGATCGCGAGCAACCGCCCCTTGCCGAACATGTCGCCCAGGCGTCCGAAGATCGGCGTCGCGATCGAGGCGACCAGCAGGTAGGCGGTGACCATCCACGCGATGCCGCTCGCCGACGCGCCCAAGGCGCGCTGAATCTCGCCCAGGGCCGGGATGACCGTCGTCTGCGCCAAGACGAACCCGAGCAAGCCGACGCCGAGGATGAAGAGGGTGCGACCGGGCGCTTGTCGGGTGGTGTGGTTGTCCATGATCTCCTCGTAAACGAAGTTAGTGCTGCGTTTCGGGGCTCCGGAGGCTAGCACAGAAACGAAGCGGTCGCTGCGATACAGTCTCGGCGCAGTGACCTCGACGCACGAACAGCCGATGCGCAAGGACGCTGTCCGGAACCGGTCGCGCCTCATCCAAACGGCCGCGCGCGCCTTCCGGGAGCAGGGGCTGAGCGTGAGCGTGAACGCGATCGCGCGCGAGGCCGGCGTGAACGTCGCAACGCTCTACCGCCACTTCCCGACCAAGGACGACCTCGTCGCGGCGGTCCTCGGGGCCGTCCTGGAGCCGCTTGCGGCGGCCCGCGACCGGGCGCTCGCGACCGAGGACACCGGCGAAGCGTTGACCATGTTCGTACACGAGGCTGTCCGGCTTCAGGCCGATCAACACGGCCTCATCGACGCGCTCAGGCGTCAGGATTCGGGCGCCAACGTGCGCGAGCGCCTCCGCGAGCCGGCGGTTGCGGTTGTCGCGCCGCTCGTCGAACGCGCACACCGCGACCGGGAGCTCCGCGCCGACTTCGACGCCGTGGACCTGCTCATCGCGCTCCAGATGGTCGCGGTCGTCGCTGGAGCTCCGGAGGTCGGACCGCAGGACGCCGAGCGCTACGTCGACGTCGTCCTGCGAGGGCTCCGACCCGACTGACGCGAGCGCCGCGGATAGCGGCTGCGCCCTCCTGGGATCCGAGGTAAGGCTCTCCGCGCATCCAAGTAGAGGTTATTTACAAAACTGTGGTGTTCGCCGGTGCGGCGCTCGTCGCCGCAGCGCCCGCTGGCGCCGCGCCGCGCATCCGCGTTGACCAGCTCGGCTACGCGCCCGCCGAGGCAAAGGTCGCGTACGTGCTCGCGCCGCGCGCCCTGCGCGGCGCGCGCTTCACGGTCACGGGACGCGGCGGGCCGCACGTTCTGCGCGGTCGGGTCCTGGCCAGCCGCGGGCGCTGGAACCAGCGCTTCCGCGCCGTCCAGCCGCTGAATCTCAGCACCTTGCAAGTGCCCGGCCGCTACCGGGTGCGTGTCGGGCGCGCGAGCTCGCCGGCTTTCCGCATCGCCGCGCCGGCCGACCTCTTCGGCCCCCGGGTGGCGGAGTCCGTCGCGTTCTTCCAGGCGCAGCGGGACGGCCCGGATGTGATCCCCGGCCCGCTGCATCGGCAGCTGGACGACGGCAGCATGCTGCTGCAGGTCGGCATCGGCTCGGGCAACAAGGCCGGCACGTTCAACGGCGATCACGACGTCTGGCGCTTGCCGGAGAAGGACGACGACTTGACGGGCGCCCGCAACCATCGACTTCACCGCGACCGCCGCGCTCGCCTTCGCACTCACGGGTAGGGAACGCCCATAGCCAGACTCTACGGGCGGTCGACCGCCCTAGAGCCGCTCGAGCGCGTCCGCCATGTGCCGGTGGCCCAGCGTCTCGTAGCCGACGACCGTGACCGCCGGCGCCAACGCGAGCACGAGAAGGCAGACGGCCACGCTCGTGCCGGCTGCGGCGAGCGCGACCGAGAGGGCGAGCAGCCCGGCCGTCACCGCGATCAGGCCGAGGTGGAACGGGTCCCGCGTGCGCATGAGCACGGAGTACAGCGCGTAGAACGCGCCGGCGTAAAGAGCGAACGGGATCGCGACGCTCAGGACCGTGGCGACCGCGCCGATCGCCGCCTCGCCTTCGAGGTCGATGGCCGCCACGTGGAGGCCGCCGCCCATCGCAGCGAGCGCGGCGAAGATCACGATGTGCCCATAGCCGAACGGGAACGCGCGCCCGCGGTGCCGGACCAGCGGCTGGGCCCACGCCACCGCGAAGTACATCCACCAGCAGGCGAACGCGAGGGACACACCGGCGGTCAAGAGCAGCGCGGCATCGACGGTCCAGCCCGCATCGCCGTGGACGACCGCGTTCACCGACGCGACGGTGCCGAGGATGACTTCGCCGAGGGTGATGATCACCAGCAGGCCGTAGCGCTCGGCGATGTGATGTGGGTGCCACGGCGTGCCTGCCTTGCGCTCGGCGATGAACGGCCCCGCGAATTCGGTGGCGACGAGGACGGCGACCGCCGCGAGCGTCGGGCCGATCGAGAGCCCGACGAGCGCGAGCGCGACCCAGCCGACCTGCGCGATGCCGATCGTGATCAGGTACGTACGGGCTGCGGACCTCCGGTCGGGGTCGTGGCGCGAGACTTGCCACCACAGGAACACGAGCGCGACGCGCATCACGACGTAGCCAGCCACCATCACGGTGTTGTCGACGGTGCCGCCGTCGTCGATCGACGCGAACATCTGCGAGAGACCGAGCGTGAGCACGATCACGCCGGCCATCTGCACCATCGTCGCCAGGCGGAAGACCCAGTCGTCGGTGTCGTAGGCGGAGGCGAACCAGGAGTAGTTCACCCACGCCCAGCTGACCGCGAAAGCGGCGAACGCGAACCCGGCCACGCCCGCGCCGTAGTGCCCCTCGGCGACATAGTGCGAGAGCTCGTCCGCCGCCGTGCCAAACGCGACGACGATCGTGAGGTCATAGAGCAGCTCCAGCGGCGTCGATGCCCGATGCCCCTCCTCGGGGTCGCGGCCGCTGAAGCGACGGCGTCGGTGAGCGCGGTCCGGCATGGGCGCGGATTGTGACCGAGCCGTTGCGGCCCGGTGTTGTGCAGGTTGACTCTGCCACGCCGAGTGGCATACGGTCGCTGCGACGCGACGCGCCACCCCGCGGCAGAGTGGGAGAGCAATTTCATGCGCTCATTGATGGCGCTCGTGCTTGCGCTGCCGATCATCGCGGCAGCCGGATGCGGAGGCGACTCGAGTGACAGGACGACGGCCGCCGCGTCCGCCGCGCCGCAGGGCAACAAGCCTGGCGGGCCGCCGCCGGCGGAACTGCTGGGCACCTACACCACGACGCTCAAACGCGCGGACGTGCCGGCCAGCGCTCCGCCGGAGTTGAAGAGCCAGCGCGCGTGGCTGATGAGGATCACGAAGGACGGCGGCTCCGGCAACGCGCCGTCGCTGGCCATCATCCGACCCCCCTCCGATCCGCTGGAGGCCTCCATACTCTCGGTGTCGGCGGACACGCTGACCCTCAGCAAGGAGGAATGCGCGCCGTCTGATCCGAGCGGCCAATACACGCTCGTGACCAGTGCCTACCGCTGGAAGCTCGACGGCACCAGCCTGCGCCTTACGACACTCAAGAAAGGGTGCCCCGACAAGGTCGCCCAGACGATCCTCACGTCACACCCTTGGAAGAAGCAGACCTGAGCGAACGCGTGTCCCGGCCGAGACGCTCGGAAGCAGGCGGAAGCAGAATCGGTCGATGAGCCGAGGTCGAGCAGGTATCGGCTCAAACTCGGGCGACGGCGAGGTGCGGATTCACGGCAGGGGCGGCTAGGGCAGGATCTCTACGTAGCCGTCCGTTCCATGCACGCGGATCCGCTGCCCATCCCGGATTAGCCGGGTGGCATGCTCCACCCCCACGACCGCCGGCAAGCCGTACTCCCGTGCGATCACTGCGCCGTGGGTCATCAGACCTCCCACCTCCGTCACCAGGCCCGTGATCGCGACGAACAGGGGCGACCAGCTGGGGTCCGTGTAGGTCGTGACTAGGATGTCGCCCGGTTCGAGAAGCTCGGCCTCCGCCACGTCCAGGATGACGCGGGCGCGCCCCTCGATGGTCCCGGCGGAAACCGGTAGGCCGATCAGCGCACCGGTGGGCACGTCGTCGCGTCGGTACGCCCCGGCGATGATCTCGCCATCCGACGTGAGCACCCGGGGTGGTGTGAGCGCTTGATACGACCTGAACGCGTGCTTGCGCTGGGAGATGAGCTGGTCATCCACCTGGTTTGCGCGCACGACGTCGTGGAGCTCCTGGAACGTGAGGTAGAAGACGTCCTCCCTCTCACGAAGCACGTCCGCCTGGACGAGGCGCCCGGCCTCTTCCAGCAAGGCCTGCTTGTACACGAAGTAGCGGCTGACGATGAAGTACTTCGGATACTCCCGGTACCCGATGAAGGTCCGGACGCGGTCGATCATCCGCTTGGTCTCTTCGGCCTTCTGCCCCCCGTCCGGCAGGGCCTGCAACCGCTCCAGCACTTCCTGTTCCTTCGCCCAGGCCTCCCGCCGCCCTTGCTCGAAGCGCCGCTCGCCGGCGCCCGGCTCGAAGTTCTTGACGTTGCCGAGGATCACGGGCACGAGCGTGCTGGGGCGTTCGCTCCAGCGCGGCCTCGTGATATCGATCTCGCCGATGCAGCGCATGCCGTACTTGTCCAGGAAGGCTTGGATGGCCGCCCGCGCTTCCCGCCCGCCCGGCAGCTCGGCCAGCTCGTCCAGGAAACCCTCGTCCTCGACGTCTTGCAGAAAGGCCACCACCTCCGGATGCGGGCGGATCACGTCTGCGACGTCCAGGAGCGCGAGCCCCATCTCCGACGTGACGTTGTGGGCGACGGACTGCGTGAGCGTGTCGGCCACGTTCCTCTCGCCCATCCACTCCTCCAGCTTCTCGTTGAGCCACCAGCCGGCCTCCATCGCCCCCATGTACACCTGACGGCTCCGCGGATCGAAGAGGATCCGCTTCAGCTCCTGGATGTCCGCCAGGATGAAGTCGAGCAGCGCCGGTCCGCACTTCGACCGGATGTTGCGTTTCACGGCGGCGTTGGAAGCCTGGCTGCGCCTGATCAGCTCGGTGACGATCGCCGGGTCGGTCTCGATCGGGGCCGGCGCCTCGCGGGGCGGCGCCGCGCCGGGAGCCTCGTCCGGAAGCGACGGGAGGAAGTCGCCGCGTTCGACGATGGTCTGCAGCGCGTCCCCAATCAGCGGATCCGACTTCCCCAGGGCCAGGATGCCGCCCCGGGTCGCCGGCGAAGCCAGGCCCCGAGTGACGTCGACGAACAGCCTCCCGCCGGCCTCGTACATCCGCGGGAGAGCCGTCAGCTGGAACAGGGAGAGCCCCAGGGGCTTCATGGGGTCAGTCATCATCTGCTGATGACCGACGGAGACGTAGACATGGTTCTCCCGCTCACCGGCAGCGGGGATGGGGAACAGCGTGGTGATCGGCCGGCTCTGGACGATCTGGAAGCCATCGCCGACCAGGCACCATTCGATGTCCTGGGGGCGGCCGAAATGCGCTTCGATCCGCCGGCCCAGCTGCGCGAGCCGCACGACCTGCGCATCCGTCAGCGCCGCCTGCTCCTGCCGCTCCGCCTCGATTGCCTGCTCCTCCGTCCCGCCCGCCGGCAGCGCGTGGATGGCAACCTGCTTGGTGGCGACCGCCCTGGCGACAACCTCCCCGTCCCGCACCTTGTAGACGTCGGCGTTGACCAGGCCTGAGACGAGGGCCTCGCCGAGGCCGAAGCTGGCCTCGACGGAGGAGACCCTGCGGTTCGACGTGACGGGGTCTGCCGTGAAGAGGACGCCGGCCGCATGCGGGAAGACCATCTGTTGCACGACCACGGCCATGTGGGCCTTCCGGTGGTCGAAACCGTTCCGCAGGCGATAGGTCACGGCCCGCTCGGTGAAGAGTGAGGCCCAGCAGCGGCTCACGTGCTGGAGGATCGCGGCCGGCCCCACGACGTTCAGGTACGTGTCCTGCTGGCCGGCGAAGGACGCCGACGGCAAGTCCTCTGCCGTCGCACTCGACCGGACGGCGTAGGCGGCGTGCTCGCCGAGACGGGCGAGCGCGCGGGTGATCGCCGCCGCCAGATCGTCGGGGATCGCGATCTCTTCGACGGTCCGGCGGATCTCCGCACCGAGCCTGCGGATCGCCTCCCCGTCGTCCGCGTTCAGGCGCGACAGCCGATCGAGCGGTTCGTCGATAGACGCGGCATCCGACATGATCCGCCGGAACGCGTCCGTCGTCACGCAGAAGCCAGGCGGCACGCGGATACCTTCGATCCGCGAGAGCTCCCCCAGGTGCGCGCCCTTGCCGCCGACGACCGCGACCTGCGTGTCGTCGATCTCTCGGAGACCCAACACGTAGCCGTCGGGCTGGAAGGTGGCGATTCCCGCCGCCGCATGCTCCTCTGTGCCCATCGTGTTGCTCCCTTCGTCGCTTGCGGCGAGCGAGTATGGAGCACACCCCGGGGCTTGAAACAAGCCCCCCCGGCAGCGATACTCTGGAAGTGGCGGGGGGCCCAGGCACCCCCCGCAGCGCTAGATGAGTAGTTCCACGCGTTCAGGCGACGTAGTCGACCTGGGCGCGTGGTGGGCGGCCGAGTTGATGATTGAGCGCGACCGCTGCGGCGAGCGCGAGGAAGCGGCTGGCGATGCGGGCCCTGAGGCCGCGCAGCGTG